>JAPULC010000226.1 GCA_027295305.1 Gammaproteobacteria bacterium | reverse complement strand
TTGTCATTTCACCCGATGACAAAACACTCACCATGTTCGATTTGGATTCGTGTTTCTGCGAGATTCGCATCAGTGAAGGCTACCTGCTTGTGGCGTCAGGAGTGCACATCTATCGATTTGGTGAGGACGGCACCGCGCTTTGGCAGTCAGAAGTTGCGATCGACGGAGTAAAAATCCACGCCGTCGCAGATGGAAGAGTACGTGGCGAAGGGGATTGGGATCCCCCGCACGGTTGGAAACCGTTTGAATTGGATCTGCACAACGGGAAGCCATTGGGCAACTATGGGGGCAGCGTCGAGGTCGTTGCGGGCAAGGTCGTTACGGCATCGGAGTCCGAAACAGCGGTTACGGTGACACCCACGCCGGTCCTTGCTGCACAGACCCGACGGGCTGAAGTGGCCACCGAGGGGGCCGCAGCGGATGGATCGCATATCAACGTGGGTCTTCTTTGCGTGGTCCTTGGCGGGGCAATTGGCGCTTGTGTCTCCTGGGTTGGCGGTTTTCCCCTGGGGACCGGAACCGCACTTGGGGTTGTCGGTGGAATGGGCCTTGTGGTCCTGATGATTCCCTTGTTGGCCTTTTGGGAAAGAACCGAGCGTCCGGACTGTCGTTGCGGCAAGACAAAAGGCGCAGACCTCGAGTGCGAGTTTTCTGACCCCGATGGCGTTGGCACTGTATTCCAGCCTGAGAATCCCGAGGCGTGCGGGTATCACTACCTCTGTCTCCACTGCAAAACCCGCTGGAACGTCAGCGATTCAATTTGCTACGAAATCTTGTCGGGCAATTCGGCAAGACCGTGGAAGCGTCGGACCTGGATGGGGGAATGGGTCGACCTGTAAGTTGCCAGTTACGATAGAGCGTGTATGGGTCCCAGAAGCGGACCTGCACCTCACCGAAACCTAGTACTCAGTTCTTCTGCGCGTTCGCACAAAGCCCTGTATCGGTGCTTGATGACTGGCTGGCGTTCAAACCCATATGCTTCGCGATAGATCTGTGACGCCAGAGCATGAACCGATCGCCATCGATTGGGTCGCTCTAGCAGTTGCGTGAACCGACACGCCAAATCGATGCTCCAAATCATGTGGTCGATTCGTGTGTTTCGATCGGGATAACCCATGCCCGATGGGTCTATCGATGCCAATGCCTGGGCGCGAAGAAAGTGGATCTCTCCGGTAAATGTCGCGTTGCAGGATATGCCGAAAGGCTCCGCGGCAGATTGAAACAATTCCGCAGCCCGTCTCCGCTCCTTATTTGGATGGCCATACGCGGCCAGCCATGACCTTGAAAGCCCCTCGGATTAATCGAGCAAAGCCGGAACTGTTGGGTGCGTGTGTTTCCGAATCTGGTCGATCTCCTCGATTGCAGACCGAATTCGTGTCGCTTCCCCACGCATAGCCCCCAACATGGCCCCATAGCGAGCGAATCTAGCAGCCTGGTTTATACCTGGCCCGGCCATGCGGTTCCTTTCCAAGTCCTGCTGGTGTTGGTTGATCCTCGCCGTTCGGTTCAGAGTTTTTCAAACAGTATCGCCACTAAGCAGTCAAACCACGCCTAGGCTTGAGTGTCAGCTTCCGTGCATTTGGGGTCCCGGCACACGTTTGACGGAGTACATTATCCGAGACAGACTGGTAACTCGTAAGGCGGAGAAGCTTGCTGTGGCTGCTAATGCTTATCGGTGGATTTCCGTCCTGTGAACCCCACTGGAGGCGCACATGGCGACGGTTGATTTTTCGCTCGAGGGCAAGACCGCCCTAGTGACCGGCGGATCAAAGGGCATTGGGCGGGCGATCGCGCTCACCTTCGCGGAGCACGGGGCCGACGTCGCGATCGCCGCGCGCGGCACCGAAGCGCTGGACCAGACCGCGAAGGAGATCGAGGCGTGCGGGCGCCGGGCGCTGGCCGTGCAGACCGACGTCGCGGACGAGCACCAACTCGAGCGGCTCTACGAGCACGTGTGCAGTGAGTTCGGTGGCATCGACGTGCTGGTGAACAACGCCGCGACCGGTGACAGGGGCGGGGCCCTCTCGAAGCTTCGGCGCGACGAGTTCGAGCGCGTACTCTGCGTGAACCTGTGGGCGCCGATCCGACTCTGCCAGCTCTGTCGCAGCACAATGCAGGAGCGCGGCGGTGGCACCGTGATCAACATAGTCTCCAACGAGGGTATCCGGCCCGCGCCTGGCCTCGGCATCTACTCGCCGTCGAAGGCAGCGCTGATCAACCTGACGCAAATGCTGGCGAAGGAGTGGGCCAAGGACGGGATCCGTGCCGTGTGCATCGCTCCCGGCCTCGTGCGCACGGAGCTCGCGGCAGGACTCGTAAAGCAAGTCGAGGAGCAAGGCATTCAGATCAACCCGCTCGGGATGATCGGCGAGCCAGCAGACATCGCCGCACTCGCGCTCGTGGCCGCCAGCCCGGCCGGGCGTTTCCTGACGGCCACCACACTGGTGGTCGACGGCGGAGAGATGAGCGCCGGCCCCTTCGGCTAGCGCCGAACGAAGCGCGTTTGGGGCGGGAAGGCGAGTCATGCTGGCCGATACCCCGCCCAGATATTGGCCTCCGCGAGGGAGAACTGGACATGGGCATGAGCATTGAATCGTTCGAACGCAACGCCACAGCTGCAGAGCTGATCCCGGCGTTGCAGCGAGACGGCGCCGTGATCGTACGCGAGCGCGTCGATCCCGCGCGCATGGATGCGCTCGTCGCCCTGCTCGCGCCGGCGCTCGACCCGCTGGAGCCCGGCGGCGGCGAGTTCTTCGGCTACCGCAAGAAGTCGTGCGGCGAGCTCTTCGCCAACGGGTGCGAATTCTCCGAGACCCTGCTTCTCGACCCGCTGGTTACCGAGGTCTCAGACACGATTCTCGGACCGAACTGCCACCACTACCGGGTGAACGCCTCGGGCTCGATCCAGGTCTGGGGCGGTGGCCAGAACCAGCCCCTGCACCGCGAGATGGACATCTACCGCCCGTTTCTGGTGCACGACCCGGCGCGGCCCGAGTACGTGCTCGCTACCATGTGGGCAGGCTGTGACTTCACGACCGAGAACGGTGCCACTCGCCTGGCACCCGGAAGCCACCTCTGGCCCGACGGACGTCGAGCGACCGAGGACGAGGTCACGCAGGCCGTCATGCACAAGGGCTCACTTTTGTTCTGGCTCGGAAAGTCGTTCCACGGCCTCGGGAAGAACCGCACAGACGAACCGCGCACCGGCATCATTTTCACGCTGACGGTCGACTGGCTCACGCAGGAGGAGAACCAGTTCGTGGCTGTACCGCCCGAGGTGGCACGCAAGCTCCCCGAGCGTGCCCAACAGCTGCTCGGATACCGCGCCAGCCCGCTGCTGGGCTGGGTTGGCGGCCGCGACAGCGACAACCTACTGCGCCCGGCGCGGGGCAAGTCGGGACCCCTGGTCTAGGTAGAGACGTGCATTTCGTTGACGCTAGTCGGCGATTACCGGCAGCTCCCGGATTGCCTTGTCTTGTAAAGACGGCTGGGAGTGCCTACGCGAATTGCGCGAAATACGATCGGACCTACCCGTCATTATCTCAAGTGGACACAACCCGGGTAACGTGCAAACAGACGCTCACAATCTCGCTTTTCTTACGAAACCCTACGGTTTAGGTGATATGGACAGGGCATTCAGAACTGCCTCAGCCAAAGCAAGCGCATCGTTCTGATCGGTCTTGCGCGCTTAATACACGCGCGTATCCCTACCTCATAGTCGAGCCACCTTTTCGCAACGCTGGAGAGCACGAATCATTGAGACCGACGAGGAGGAGGTCCGGCCTCAATACGAGCCAGTAGTCGGCCCAAATCCTACAAGCTCACGCGCGCGGACCACCACCTCATCATCCGGCGCGGTGCTGGCATTGGCATACATGAGGCTCGCAGCGAGGAGCGCGTTGCGCCAAGGAAAGCGCAGCCATCCGTAATTCTCCAGCATGGCTTCCGTGAACTTGATGTCGTGAGTGCCCGTGTTCTTGAGCGTGGCATGCCACCGTACTCGGGCCGCGAGCGTCGCCGGATCCCGGCCCGCATCGAGCCAGCCGAGGGCCTGGCGCACGGCGCGAAACCGATTCCGACCGAGGGTTTGAAAGATCTCGTCTATGGTCGCTGCCGGTAGCCGCTCGATGGCATCGATGCGACGGTCACGCGCCTTCGGGTCCCGATCCACCAGCGCGCGAAAGCGCGCCATGAACGCGACCGCCTGCAAGAGCAGCAAACGTTTCGCGGAATCCGCTTCGGTCACCAGGTAACAGTAGTGCATGGCATTAGCCATGGTGTTGGCGTGCACGGCAATGATGTTGTTACGCCGCAGGATAAGCTCCGCGGCGAACATCATCACCGCCTCCCACACGGTGTGCGCGCTCACGTCATCCCTTAGGAGGCTTGTTGCCGCGGTGACCGCCCATTCGCTCTTTCCCGTACGCAGCTCTTGAAGCAACGTTTGCGCCGCGGCAGCATCGTCGCGTCCGGTCTGCCAACGGCGTGGGAGATTGGCGGCGAGCACATGATTCGCCTTCCAGTCGCCGTCGGCCACATAGTCGTGCTGTGCGGGGTCGGCATCGCCTTCCGGGTTCTGGACAGCGAACGCGAGCGAACGCGCAAGGGGGACGGCCACCGGGCTCCCCAGCGCCGCATGCAGCCGATGAGCATTAGCGGCAGTGATGGCCTTGTGGCCGATAGCGCGAAAATCACGCGCGGCATAGAGCATGAGGGTTTGCAGCACGTAATGCGTTTGCCCGGCATCCATCAGCGCCGCAATGGCACGATCGGCCTCGTCGCGATCCCAGGACGCCAATGCATCCACCAGCGCCGAGATCTCCGGATTTCTTAAGCGCTCTGGCACGGCAGGCAGTGACCAATGTCGGAAGCGATCCTCCTGGGCCGATGCCGTTTTGAAATAGGCGGCGGCCCAAAGCAGCGGTAACCACGCGCGCTCCCCGGGCAACGCCGCCATCGAGAGCTGCACGGATTGCAGCATCATC
>JAPULC010000225.1 GCA_027295305.1 Gammaproteobacteria bacterium | reverse complement strand
GCGGATGTGATCATCCACGAAGCGATGATGTTGCCCGATCAATGGGTCGAGTTTTACGGCCAGCCCCCCCAGCTTGCCTGGCGCGCGTGTTGTGAATTTCATACATCGCCACAAAGTTTCGGCAAGATCATGAGTACGGTGGAGCCGAGACACGCGATTGCCTATCACTTCTTCAATGAGGAACGCACGCGCTACGGAATCTACGAGGGGATACGGGAGACCTACGACGGGCCTCTGTCGATGGGTACCGACATGATGGTCTGGAACGTTACGAAGGACAAAATCGTCGAACGAATGGCCACCGCCAGCGACGAAGCCTGGGGCGTGCCGGGAACTGCCCGACAGCCGCCGCCTCAGAGAGGTCTGCCGGACCCGATGACAGATTTCATCAAGAACGGTAAGTGGCGCGAAGGCTTTGAAGCGCAGGACCGAATGCTGGACGATCACGCCAGGAAATATGGTTTAGAAGACCAAGACTGGCGCAAGGGTTACTGGGACAAATAGCCGCGCCGTTACGGCGGTGTGAATAAAAGATCTTATTCTCGGCGTAGCGGTCGCAGGAAACTAATCTCGAGCTTCCCGAATCGGCGAAGCTAACCGTTCCTTCTGCTGATGCGCAAAGATCGAACGATGACCACCCTGCTTCGACCAATCCGGGGGCAGCAGACACGGGCGCGGATCGAATCGTGCCCAACGCGCGGCGACGCCGCGCACGATAGTCTCTCCATGGCCCGCAGCCGAGAGATTGGTGACGGGCAGCGCGTCCGCAGCCGCGTACGCATTCAACAGGAGCGGCCGCACCCGCTCAGAGCGGTTCGGCGCCGAGCCGTGGATGGCGCGGCAATGATGCACGGTGACGGTGCCGGCGGGGCCCGTGATATACGCGACATTCTCGACGTCGACGTTGGGTAGATCTTTCTCGCGCAGGTGCCCTGCCCAGCGATCGTCGTGGTCGTATTGATCGAAGAGCGGCCCTTCGTGACTGCCGGGCACGACGCCCATGGGTGCCATCGATGCGTCGACGTCCTCGAGATACACGCCGATGGTGAGCACATCGTAGTTCGTATGTGGCCAAAACGAGATGTCCTGATGCCACTTCACCTCTTCGCCACCGCTGCTCCACTTGAAGTTGAGCTTGGCATGATGGAACTTGAGGTCGGGTCCAAGAAGATCTTCGGCGATGTCGACGAATGGACCTTCCGAGGCAAATTTCCAATACAGCTCGTCGCGATCCACCGGCGAGTTGAGTCGGCGCAGTCGGGGTGACTCGCGCGTGTGAGTCGGTTCGAGATCGAATGTCGCGTTCGACGCCTCGATTTCGCGGCTCGCGTCCACGAACGCTCGAGTGAGCTCGCGCAGCGGCGCGAGCCAGTCGTCACCGATCAGGCCCGGGATTCCCACGTAGCCGTGACGAAAGTATTGTTCGCGCTGTTCACGGTTGAGGATCCTGGAAGGACGTGCAAGGATCTCTTCGGCGTTCATAGCAGGCTCCGAGAGCGTTCGCGGCGAGCATATCACGGCGCAGCCATTCACGAGGGGAACACACATGATTGCGAAGCTACCCGGGCGGGTCACCATCGAGGAAGACGTCGTTTTCGGCACAGGCGGCGGCCGAGATCTGAAGTGCGACATCTTCCATCCGCCGGACGACCAGACCGGGCGCGCTTCGCTGTTGATCCTGTATGGGGGGGCCTGGAGAAACGGTGATCGCAAGCAGCTCAAGTTCTATGGGATTCAGCTCGCGCGCTTCGGCTATCTGTGTGTCTGCTCCGAGTATCGCCTCTCCGGTGAATCCATCTGGCCCGCGCAGATCCACGACGCAAATTCCGCCGTCCGATGGATACGAGCGAACCAGGAACGCCTCGGCATCGATCCGGAGAAGATCAGTGTTACCGGTAACTCGGCTGGCGCACACCTCGCTCTCATGGTGGGTGCAACCTCCCACGTGAAAGAGTTCGAAGGTGAAGGTGGCAATCCCGACATCGCGTCGCATTGCGCCGGCGTCATCGCCATCTATCCCCCGACGCTACTGCGGGTGGGTGACATCGGCGGTGCCGTCAATGCGCTGCTCGGTGACAACGCATCACGCACAACGCAAGACGGCGCCAGCCCAATCAGCTATGCGCGAGAGGACTTTCCCCCGACGATGCTGATTCACGGCAACAGTGACACTGTCGTGCCCGTGGAGGCGAGCCTTCGGATGTATAGCGCGCTGTCGGACGCAGGTGCGAGGGTCGAGATGCACGTTTACGAAGGCGCGCCTCACGCATTCGACGCGCTGCCGGAATTCGGGCACCAACTCGTCGATCTCATGGCGCTGTTCATCGATCGGCAGGTGGCTAATCCGCGTCCGGTGTCATTGGCGACGGAATAGGATCTTGCGCTGGCTATGCGTGAGATAGACGGGCTGATCACGACGTCGAAAAAGAAGCTGTGAGCCACTACCCCTGGACACCCGAGCGAGAGGTCTCGACCGATGAAGCGGCAGCGCTCATTCGATCGCAGTTCCCCGAGATCCCCTGCACGAAGATCGCGCATCTCGGTGAAGGCTGGGACTTCTTCGTGTTTGTCGTCGACGACGAAATCGC
>JAPULC010000224.1 GCA_027295305.1 Gammaproteobacteria bacterium | reverse complement strand
TACGTGTACACCACGCGCACGTTGAGTCCACTCGATATCTTGATCGACCTCTGGAAACCCGATTGCCGACTCCACATCGCCGACCTTGGCCACCAATACCTCGTTGACTGACGATCATTTCCCACATGCGACTCGGCGTTGTCGATTCGCAAGATTACACAATGCGTGATGCAGTTCACCCCAGCGCAAGGGGCGCGCGGCCAACATGAAAGTTCGGCACCGCTGTCCACTCGAATCACCGTCACGGGTGGGCTGTAATCTCGGCCTAGCCCGCTTCGCGAACTACGTCGAGTCCTGGCCTTTCTCCGAACTCACGTGGGCCGGTCTGTGAATCAGTCGAAAGTTGCCAGGACCTTCGGCGTGAGATCTTGCAATCACTGCAAAGGCAAACCCGTCGAAAGGCGGGGACGCAAAACCACGGATCTAAGGCTCGCTCGAGCGAGCTAAGACAGCCGGGTTGCCAGTGCCGAGAAGGCACGGCTCAGCCGGTTTTCGTACCGGAGTGCAGTCGGCGCCTTCTCTCGTATTTCTGCACGGACCTCCAGTCCCTGCAGCAATCCTATCGCTGGCGTATGGCAGGGGGGTGGCTCGATCACCGGGCCAATGTTCTCTACAAGGGGAGGCATACGCCAATGCGATCCATCACAAGTCCAATCCGGGACACGCGATCCATGAAATTGCACAGGACAGCGGCGCAACCGTCGCGAGGTCCCACTAAAGTCGTCGTCATCATGATTGTCGCGGCGTGCTTTTGATGGCTCGTGATAGCTTGATCCGCAGACATCCTGCTGAGCGTAGTTCGTTTCGCAGGGCTCTAGCTCCCGGAGAACAAAGATGACCACATCGGTGACACAGAGGGGGTTTACCCTTGTCGAGCTCATGACCGTAATCGCAATCATCGCGATTCTGATCGTGTTCGCACTGCCGGCGTATCAGGACTATACCCGCACTGCGAACATGTCGAAGGTGACCTCGCACTACGAGGAAGCGGTGCGCTTCGTGTTCAATGAGATGTACAAGGATCAATCGCGGATGTCGCTAGGCCGCGCCAGCACCTTGCCGCCGGATGGCCCTTCCTGGGTCGCCCTCTTGAATCCTATCGGGTTCCTGTCCCCGGGGGGTGATCCCGCCTACAAATCGGGAGCCCTGGACGCGGCGGACAATGCAAGCGGCATCGTAGGTCTGGTGTCGGCCAATGCGGGACGTCAGGTCGCCTTGACGCGCCCGGCCTACCGGGACTTCTCAGCCCAGACAGAGACGCTCGATTACGACGACCTCTGATCTGCCACTGACATCGAGCGCGGTTATAATTCCGTTTTCAAGATCGATGCCTGAATCTTCGCAATGAACGAGTCTCTACCGCGCGAAGCGAAATTGGTCTGGCTGGCCCTCCAGGAGCTCATGGGCGACGCGCCCGCCTCGGCCGAGGGAATCGCGCTTACAGACCTAGCCGTGGTCCTCAGGAAGCAGGACACGCCCATGGGCGCTTGGGAAGTCCGCGGCGAGCTGACGTATCTCGAAGCAATCGGCCTCGTGAGATTCGATTCGGAAACTGGACGCTGGCTTCTCCACGAAGGCACGCAGCAACGGGAAAACGCGCCAGGCAGCAGCTGAAAGTGCGAGGACCACTTCGAAGGGTTGTCGTCCGGCGTAGGGAAGTCAGTCAGTCGCTGTCTTTCGGCTTCTGACCCCGTTTGATCATCCGATCGGTGACGAGCCCGGCATCCTCGATCGCCTGGTCGCGACCATCGCGATGACGCTCGCGAGTGGCATTGGACCAGACCCTGTTGGCGGGATAGCGCGGCGAGCGTCGCTTATCCTTCGGCTTGCCTGAGGTTTCCATGGGGTTTGCATCCTTTTTGATTCCCCGGCCCGTCTTGGGCCGCTTCGCAGCTTTGGTTTTGGCCCTTTTGTTCACGTGCCGTCCAAACCTTGTTTGCTTCCCCTATTGATAGCTAGCCCTGGCGTCAGACTCAAGTGGCAACATTATAATCTGTGAACTTTCGCTGACACGGGACGAATTTGCCGTCCAGCAAGACGAATATGGCGTCCAGCAGGACGAATATGGCGTCCACATGCCGTCCACGAGGACGAATATGACCAGAATTTCACGAGTCCGGGTATGGGACCTGCCGCTTGGCGGGCAAAAGCGGGTCGGGCCCATGGTTCATGGTTAATCCGGTCTCGATGCGAAGGACGAAGCACTACTCGCCGGCAGAGGTCTGTCGGTGGCTGCGATCGTAGGCGCGCTCGTGTGCTGGGTTCTATCCTAGCCGGCACGCCTACTGCGACTTGTATCGGTCGTGGCATCCTTTGCACGCGACCGCCAACGCCTGAAATGCCTGAGCAAATTCCCGCCGGCCCCGGGCGATGTTTCGACCAAGGCCTGCAACGCCTCGCTCGAACTCTGTCAGCCGCTGACGGAAGCGTGCGGGTTCCAGCCAGATGTCCAGTAGCGCATTGGTTCGACCTGCATCCGAGCCTTCCGGGAAGAGAGACGGCACCATCGCGGCAAGGCCGATCACCGCATCGGCATGCACCCTCAAGTCCCTCTCGTTTCCGCCCTCGCCCGTGACAATGAGGGCCATGGCACTCGTGTGGCCACCGAGCGCACGCATTACGTTCTGTCGATACTGGATGTCGCCGTCAGCATCCCCCGCGGGCGCCTGGCCGGCCGCAGCGCTCGACGAAATCACACAGAATAGGAAAATCAGATAGCGGCAACGCATGTCAGTCCCGAAATCCCAGGTGGCAAAAACGCGACAAGCTTACCCGGGGGGATGGCTTTAAGAAATCTCAGTGGACGCGGGTCGCCATCACGTCTTGCCTCACGATCGCTGGTCGGCCCCCGGTATGTGTGCGCTGCGTTGACCACCCAGCGGCCCTTCGGTACTGTCCGACGCACCTAGGCGGGGGCATACCGGTGGCGGACGAAGAGACATCACGAGGCTCGTTCGAAGATGCGCTGACAGAGCTCGAACGGATCGTCGAGCAAATGGAGTCCGGTGAGCTGAGCCTCGAGGAATCCCTGGCCGCGTTCGAGCGTGGTATCAAGCTCACCCGTGAATGTCAGCAGGCATTGTCCAAGGCAGAACAGAAGGTATCGGCACTCATCGAGCACAACGGCGAGGCGACCCTGACGGACTTTCATGCCGGTGACGACGAGGACGATCTTGAACCTTGATCAATATCTCGATGGCATAAGGGAGCGGGTGCAGGCTCATCTCGAGGAGATGCTGCCAACGACATCCGAACTCGCACCGGAGCTGATCGAAGCCATTCGTTATAGCGTCCTCGCCCCCGGCAAGCGACTTCGCCCTATATTGGCCTATGCGACTTGCGAGGCACTCAGGGGCGATGCGCACCTCGCCCTCACCCCCGGCTGCGCATTGGAACTCATCCATGCGTACTCACTGATCCACGACGATTTGCCGTCGATGGACGACGACGACCTGCGCAGAGGGCGCGCAACCTGTCACCGCGCGTTCGGCGAGGCCACCGCCATCCTGGCGGGAGATGCGCTACAACCCATGGCGTTCGAGCTCATCGCGCAGGCGCCAGGGATTGCGGTCGACGCCCGCATTGCAATGATCGCCACGGTGGCGAAGGCGGTGGGTCCCCACGGCATGGTGGGGGGGCAAAGTCTGGACTTGTCGTCGGAAGGAAAACAGCTGACCGCGGCGCGGCTCGAAGTGCTTCACCGCGCCAAGACCGGGCAACTCCTGAGAGCGAGCGTTCAGGTCGGGGCACTGGCCAGCGGTCGTGCCGACGCGTCGGCACTCGCGAGCCTCGACCGGTATGGGGCCGCGCTCGGCCTCGCCTTCCAGGTCGTCGACGACATCCTGGATGTCACGGGGGATGTCGCGGTCATCGGTAAGACACCGGGCGCCGATCAAAAGGCCGGCAAGAATACATACCCGACGCTCTTGACGTTGGACGGTGCGCGGCGCAAAGCCGAGGCGCTGTTGGAGCAAGCGCTTGAGGCACTCGAAGCTTTCGGTCCGGACGCCGAGAGATTGCGCAAGCTCGCGCACTTCGTGGTAGAGCGCGACCGCTGAGGCGCGCTCGGGCCGCCTCTCCCCTGTAGCGAGCTCTCGTCCCGAAATTCGCCGTCCGGGCGAATTCCTTCTCACGGCAGCCCCCACGGCTGCCGCGGCATCCCATGCACCGGATCGCTAGTTCGCCGGTTCGCCGGCCGATCCAGAATGCTACGCGTTCTGGACAGGGACTAGCTATTTCTCGCGCAGCATCAGGATGCCTTCTCGCTGCTCGATATCAACATGGCGAAGATACGACATGCCCAGCAGAATGTTGCGCGGATAGCTCCCTTCCACGATGGCGGCACGGACGTCTCGCACCTCGATGCCGCCAACCTCCACAGCCGGGATGTTGACGAAGTGCGAAACTGCCTCACCCTGCGCAGTCTGAGCCATCCCTACCTGTCCCTCCGTCAGGAAATCGATTCCGAGGCGCGTGGCTTCGACGCTACTCATCGCGATGACCGACGCGCCCGTGTCCACCAGGAAGTTCACGGGGTGTCCACCGATGAAACCACGCACCCAATATTGGCCCATCGGATCGGAGGGAATGGATAGCTGGTTCTTGGACGGGACCTGAAAGCTCGATGCGATTCTGTTCGACAGGTTGAGCTCGATCTCCTCGCCTTCGTATTCCAACACCACGCGCTGCGTATCCGCGTATATGAGCGTCACACCTTCGCGAGAGGTATCTCCGACCCGTAGAAAGCGATCCTCGCCATCGATGCGCAACATTGCGCGGTCCTTGAAGAGCCCAACCACTTCAACCGCGGGCACCGCCAAAGCGGCCGCACTCAGCAGCCACCAAAGGCTCAAGCAAAGACCTGCTAACAATCTAGAACGCATGGCTACCACCAACTCCAGCCACTACAGTCAACGCACCAAGAGCGACGTCAGGGAGAGAAGCATCCAGCCCAGGGCTCCCGCCACCAGGTCGTCCAGCATGATGCCGAAGCCTCCAGTGACGCGGTCCGCGGCGGACACCGGCCACGGCTTGGCGATGTCCAACAAGCGGAAGACTAGAAACCCGAAAACCAGTACCAGCACATCCCTGGGGGCTCCTGTCATGACGACCAGAAAGCCGACGATCTCGTCCCAGACAATGGCGGGGTGATCCCCGTGGCCGAGAAGTCGACTGCTCTCCCTACAAATATAGACTCCTGCAAGGAAACTGCATGCGACCACCCCTAGATACACGGGCACCGAGAGCCAGGACAGAGCCCACCAGATCGGCACTGCGACGAGCGTACCCGCCGTGCCGGGAGCCCAGGGCGCAAGCCCGGACCCGAAACCCGTTCCCAGGAGGGCTACGGGGTGCGCCAGGATCTCCCGCGGGCTCATCGAAAATGGCGGAATCCATGCGGTTCCACCGCGGAGGGCTTACCGGCGGCATCGACACACGTGATCCCCTCATCCTCCACCGTGGTGCCGATGAGAGTGAGATCCATTCTCAATTCTTCGCTGAGTGCGTCCACATCCGCCGTCCGGCTCCCGGGCACGGTGAAGCAGAGCTCATAATCGTCACCCGAGAATGCACCCTCGACGACCACTCCCGCTCCGAGGGGAAGTCGCGCCAGCTCAAGCCGTGCCCCGATCCCACTTGCACCGCAAATTTGACCCAGGTCTGCCAGGAGACCATCGGAAAGATCGATGGCGGCCGTTGCGATGCCCCGCAGGCGTTGGCCCAGCTCCAGCCTGGGGGTCGGGAGAAAATAGCGTCTAATCGGATGGAGCGGCGATCCCGGGGCGGCACGAAGTAGCGGTTCCAGATCCGGCTCGCGATACTCCCTTGCGCGCGCCAGGCCGAGTTGGGCTTCCCCCAAACGACCGCTCACGAAAATCTGATCCCCCGGCCGTGCACCGCCTCGACGCAAGCCCTGTCCCCGCGGCACCGACCCGATGACCGTGATGGTCAGGTTGAGCGGACCGTTGGCGAGATTTCCTCCTGCCACCGCGACGTTCATGGGCATCGCGAGTTCCCTCATCCCGAAGGCAAGTTCGCGGATCCACCGCAAATCAGGTCGTTCGACCGAGAGCGCGACCAGGAACGCAATCGGCTTCGCTCCCATCGCGGCGAGATCCGAAAGACTGACCGCCAGCGCCCGATATCCCACCAACGTCGCAGGCGCCTGCGCAGGAAAGTGGGTATCTGAGATCAACGAATCCACCGATATGCAGAGCTCCTCATCCTCTGCTAGCGCCAACAGAGCGCAATCGTCACCTGGCCCCAGGACGAGTTCACGGGGCTCCGCCACGTCGAATGCCTCGAGGAACGCATCGATCAGCGCAAACTCATCCATCAGTCGGGGGCGCCTGAGTCGGGCGCCATAGACGGAGGCGCGCCAGCCGGGGGCGCCCCCGCCGAGCCCACCTCCGATGCGCGTAACTCTCTCGCTAGCCGGTCGAGAACACCGTTGACGTAGCGATGGCTGCCAGTTGCGCCAAAGGAGCGCGCGAGCTTCACCGCTTCATCGATGACGACCCGAAACGGCACGTCGGGTCGATGCGCCAACTCATAGGTCCCGATGCGCAGGATGGCGCGCTCTACTTGATCCAGGGCCGAAAGCTTACGGTCGAGCTTGGGTGCAATGCGTGCGTCCAGAGCCTCATGCTGCTGGACCACTCCAATGAGAACGTCGTTGAAATATGCACGATCAGCGCGCTGAAGCTTATCTTCGAATTGCTTCTCGATCTCCGCGGGCGCCGCCTGGGAAATCTGCCATTGGTAAGTTGCCTGGAGCAGCAACCGCCGCGTGAGAGTGCGCAGCCACGGTTTGACTTGCTTGGCCGCTTCCTCACCCACCACTGGTCCGCAACCCGTCAGGTGAGCTTGCGCAGCAGATCGACCATCTCGAGCGCAGTCATCGCAGCGTCGGCACCTTTGTTGCCTGCCTTGGACCCGGCACGTTCCATCGCCTGCTCGATGGACTCGGTTGTCAACACGCCGAAAGTCACAGGTATGTCCATTTCCTGAGAAACACGGGCGATTCCCGATGCACATTCTCCAGCCACGTATTCGAAGTGCGGTGTCTGCCCGCGAATGACCACGCCCAGCGCAATGATCGCATCGTAGCGTTTCTGAGCCGCGAGACGCTTGGCCGCCAACGGCAGCTCGAACGCTCCTGGGACACGCACCAGAGTGATGTTCTCCCGCGCAACGCCATGGCGCGTCAGCGCGTCGATGGCACCTTCCACGAGTCGCTCGCCGATGAGCTCGTTGAAGCGCGCCACCACAATCGCATAGCGCCCTGGCCCCGGAAGGTAACTGCCCTCAATTTGCTCGATTCCGTTCATCACAACCTCTAAAGAGTTTGTCGCAAAGTCGGCGCGCCGATCAAGGCTCGGCGTAAGCCGCCTTTGCTGGGTCGTATCGCACATCCCTGTGCTCACTCCCTCCAGAATCCAAACGCCTACAGCGTTCGAATTCTGCCACGCCATCCATGGCGTGGATCAGAGGGTGTTGTACAACCCTCTCAAGTAGCGTGTTGCGCCGATCAGTTTCCTCGCAGCACCCGACGGGCACCTCAACGATTACGTTAGCAGCCAGGGTGACCCCGGAGCACAGGACCCCGAACTATGCGTTCAGGCGCCGTCCATTACAAGCGAGAAGGTTTGACCACAAGAACACAATCGTTGCCAACGCGGCGAAGCTCCACGATCTCGAACCTGATGGCGTCTGCCATGCGCCCGAGCTCGGGCAACTCGAACAACGGGCGCGCGTTACTGCCAAGCACCACAGGCGCCATGAAAATGATCAGCTCGTCCAGAAGCCCGCGAGCGAGAAATCCCCCTGCAAGGGTAGCGCCCGCTTCCACCAGCACTTCGTTGATGCCACGCTGGCCGAGCTCGCGAACGACCGACTCCAGATCTACCCGGCCGGCCGAGTCCCCGACGGAAATGATCTCCGCGCCACGCGACTCGAGCTTCTCCCAAGCCTGGCATCGCTCGGCGGCGGTGGCTATGAGCACGGATCCATCTTCGTCGAGTAACCTGGCATGCACCGGTGTACGAAGCTGACTGTCTACCACCACTCTCAGCGGTTGACGAATGCGACCGTCCACGGCCGCTTCGTCTGTACGCACCGTCAACCCGGGATCGTCCTCCAGCACCGAGCCGATGCCCGTGACGATTGCACAACTCTCGGCCCGCAGGAGCTGAACTTCGTGGCGCGCGTCTGCTCCGGTGATCCACTGACTTTCACCGCTACCCATCGCCGTGCGGCCATCGAGGGACATGGCGAGCTTCAGCCGCACCCGGGGCAATCCAGTCTCCGTGCGCTTTATGTAACCTGGATTAATCCCCCGCGCCTCTGACTCGAGGCAGGGCGACACGGTCTCGATGCCGGCCGCGGCGAGCTTCGAAAGCCCTTCCCCGCGCACGCGTGAGTCGGGATCGCGCATCGCCACCACCACGCGTTTTATTCCGGCCTCTACGAGACGCTCTGCGCAAGGCGGCGTCTTGCCGAAGTGACTGCATGGCTCGAGGGATACGTAAGCCGTTGCACCACGGGCGCGAGGACCTGCCTCGGTCAAAGCAGCGACTTCGGCATGGGCTTCACCGGCCCACTGATGCCAACCTCGGCCAACGATCTCGTCGCCCTGCGTGATGACGCAACCCACCGCTGGATTGGGGCTCGTGGTGAAGCGTCCACGCCGCGCCAGCTCGATGGCATCGGCCATGAATGCAGCTTCACGCTTCGTGATCGGCATCGGCCCGATGATTCATGAGGTATCGCGATCGGCCGGGTCGCGCTCGACCGGCTCCTCGCGAACCTTGTCGCGAGCGAGTCGTTCGATCTCCTGTTGGAACTCGCTCACATCCTGAAAGCGACGATAGACGGAGGCGAAGCGAACGTAGGCGACGTCGTCGAGTTCCTTGAGCTCTCGCATCACCTCCTCGCCGACGAGACGCGACTGCAGTTCGCGCTCCCCGGTGGAACGTAGCCGGTGCTTGATGTGATTGATGGTTGCCTCGATCTGCTCGAGGCTTACCGGGCGTTTCTCCAGCGCTCGCAACAGCCCCGCGCGCAGCTTGTCCTCGTTGAAGGGTTCCCGGCTGCCGTTGGTTTTGACGACGCGAGGCATGACCAACTCCGCACTCTCGAACGTGGTGAAACGCTCGCCACACGCCTGGCACTCTCGGCGCCTTCGAACCTGATCACCATCAGCGACCAGGCGCGAATCAATGACCTTGGTGTCGTGGGCGCCGCAGAACTGACAATGCATCAGCTGCAGCGGTAGACGGGAAAGCGCTTGCAGAGCTCGAGCACCTTCAGTCTTACGCTCTCGATCATGTTGTCGTTGTCCAGATCGTCCAACACGTCGCACATCCAACCCGTGAGCTCCTCGAACTGCGGCTCCTCGAAACCACGCCGTGTCGCGGCAGGCGTTCCTACCCGCAAACCACTGGTCACGAAAGGTGACCGCGGATCGTTGGGCACCGCATTCTTGTTCACCGTGATGTTTGCGCGCCCAAGGGTTTCATCCGCGGCCTTGCCGGTGATGCCCTTGTCGATCAGATCCAGAAGAAACAGATGATTGTCGGTGCCGCCGGAGACGACCTTGTAGCCGCGACTCTGAAATCCCTGCGCCATCACCCGGGCGTTGGCGATCACGCGCTCCTGATACTGACGAAACTCCGGCTGCATCGCTTCCAGGAAACACACTGCCTTCGCGGCGATGACATGCATCAGAGGACCGCCTTGGGAACCCGGGAAAAGCGCCGAGTTGAGCTTCTTCTCAACTTGCGGGTTCTTTCGCGCCAGGATGATTCCCCCACGTGGACCCCCGAGGGTCTTGTGCGTCGTGGAAGTGGTGACATCGGCGATCGGCACCGGATTGGGATAGAGGCCGACTGCGACGAGCCCGGCGACGTGTGCCATGTCGATCATCAGATACGCGTCGACGGCGTCGGCTATGTCGCGAAATCGCTGCCAGTCCATGACTCGCGAATACGCGGAGAATCCGGCAACGATGAGTTTCGGCCGATGCTCATTGGCCAGTGCCTCCACCTGTCGATAGTCCACTTCGCCGGTTTCGGGATCGAGACCGTATTGCACCGCGTGGTAGAGCTTCCCGGAGAAGTTCACCGACGCCCCGTGGGTGAGATGGCCGCCATCGGCGAGGCTCATCCCGAGCACCGTCTCTCCGGGCTCCACGAGAGCGAGATACACCGCAGCGTTTGCCTGCGAGCCCGAGTGAGGTTGAACGTTGACGAAATCAGCGTCGAACAGACGGCGAGCTCGATCAATGGCAACGCGCTCCACCACGTCCACGTTTTCGCAGCCGCCGTAATAGCGTTTGCCCGCATAACCTTCGGCATACTTGTTCGTAAGGACGCTGCCCTGGGCCTCCAGAACCGGCGGGCTTGCATAGTTCTCCGACGCGATGAGCTCGATGTGCTCTTCCTGTCTGCGTTCCTCGGCTGCGATGGCGTTCGAGACTTCCTCGTCAAAACCCGCGATGGTCATGTTGCGCTCGAACATTTCAGGCCTGTCCCGGCAGTCTGGAAGCGCGGCATTGTAACCGAAGCCCGCAGGGGCGGCACGTGAACGCGGGTCATGGGCAACGACAATGACGCTCATTTACTTCGACCAGTCAGTCTCTGTCGAGAATGCGTGCAATCTGGACAGGACTAGCGGTCCGGTGCTTGGATGCAGCGGCAGCCAAGGGCTGCCGTGAGCATTTTCCGAATTTTCGGAAGCTAAGCTGCAGAAAATTCTAGGGAAATGGGAGCATCTGCAAATCGCATTTGCAGATGCGTAAGAGGAAATTGCCAGGGACGGCAATTTCCGGACGAGAACTAGTGGCTCGCAGCGACGTTTTGGATTAGCGTTCGCCGCCGTCCTCATCCAATGCCTGAATCGTGCAATACGTCTACACAATGCAAGGCGTGACGAAGGTCGTGCCGCCCAACAGGGAAATCCTCGGCAACATCTCGCTGTCCTTCTTCCCGGGCGCCAAGATCGGTGTGCTCGGACTCAACGGCTCCGGTAAGTCGACGCTCCTACGGATCATGGCCGGCATCGACACCGAGTTCGAAGGCGAAGCGAGACCGCAGCATGGTATCGCCGTCGGCTATCTGCCTCAGGAACCCGTCCTCGACAGCGGGCTTTCAGTGCGTGAGAACGTGGAGGCGGGCCTCGCGGAGCTCAATGGACTGCTCGAGGAGTTCGACCAGGTCAACGCTCGCTTTGCCGAACCCCTCGACGACGACGAGATGAATCGTCTGCTGGAGCGCCAGGCTCAACTGCAGGATTCCATCGACGCAATGGACGGATGGGACCTCGAGCGCACCCTCGAGATCGCTGCGGGTGCTCTACGCCTCCCGCCGTGGGAAGCCGAGGTCGCTCGTCTTTCGGGTGGCGAGGCCCGGCGCGTCGCACTTTGCCGGCTGCTTCTGGCCAAGCCGGACATGCTGCTGTTGGACGAGCCCACCAACCATCTCGATGCCGAGAGCGTCGCCTGGCTCGAGCGCTTTCTCGCGGAGTATCCCGGCACCGTTGTGGCGGTGACCCACGATCGCTATTTCCTCGACAACGTCGCGGGTTGGATTCTGGAGCTCGATCGCGGACGCGGCATACCATTCGAAGGCAATTATTCCGCGTGGCTCGCCGCCAAGGAGAAACGCCTCGCGGTCGAGCAGAGCCAGGAGCGAGCGCGCCGGCGTTCCATCAAGTCCGAGCTCGATTGGGTGCGATCGAATCCACGAGCTCGCCAAGTGAAGAGCAAAGCCAGGCTTGCCCGCTTCGAGGAACTCATGTCGAAAGACGAGCAGCAACGCTACGAGACGCAGGAACTCTACATTCCGCCCGGACCACGACTCGGCGGCAAGGTGATCGAGGTCGACGCTCTCACCAAATCTTTCGAGGGGCGCGTTCTCATCGATGGGCTTTCATTCAACGTTCCGCCCGGCGCCATCGTCGGCATCATCGGCGGCAACGGGGCCGGCAAGACGACGCTCTTTCGAATGCTCTGCGGCGAGGAGGCGCCGGATAGCGGGACGATCGAGTTCGGCGAAACGGCAAAGCTCGCGTACGTGGATCAAAGCCGCGAATCTCTCGCGGGTGAGCGAACCGTCTGGGAAGAGCTCTCCGAAGGCGACGACATCATCCGCATCGCCGGATACGAGATTCCCTCGCGCGCTTACGTCAGCCGTTTCAACTTTCGCGGCCCAGATCAACAGAAACGCGTGGGGGATCTGTCAGGCGGAGAGCGCAACCGATTGCACCTCGCCAAGACGCTGCGTCAGGGAGCCAACGTCCTTCTGCTGGATGAGCCCACGAATGATCTCGACGTCGAAACCTTGCGCGCCCTCGAAGAGGCGTTGCTTGCTTTTCCGGGGTGTGTGCTCGTGATTTCACACGATCGCTGGTTCCTGGATCGAATTGCCACGCACATCCTTGCATTCGAGGGAGACAGCCACGTGGTGTGGCGAGAGGGAAACTACCAGGACTACGAGATCGAATATCGTCGGCGTCTCGGCGGCGACGCCCAGCCGCACCGGCTACGCTATCGACGGCTCGCTTAGCTAGTTTCCGTCCGGAGACTAGCTCCGGGGCATGGATGCCGCGGCAGCCGTGCGGCAGCCGTATGCATTTCCCGAATTTTCGGAAGCTAAGCTGCAGAAAATTCTAGGGAAATGGGAGCACCTGCAAATCACATTTGCAGATGCGTTAGAAGAAATTCACAGGGATGTGAATTTCTGGCCAAAAAAGCTACCAGCGATCAAGGGCGTTCAACGCATCGCCCAGCCTGCTCACCGTGACCACCTCCACGCCGTCCATCGATTCCCTGGGTTGGTTGGCGCGTGGCACGATGGCACGCCGGAATCCGTGCTTGGCGAGCTCGCGCAAGCGCTCCTGACCATTGGTCACTGGACGCACTTCCCCCGACAGCCCAAGCTCGCCAAAAACGATCAGGTCTCTCGGCAACGCCTTGTTCCTCAAGCTCGAAAGCGCCGCCAATGCCACGGCAAGGTCCGCTCCCGTCTCGCTCACCTTTATGCCGCCCACGACGTTGGCATAGACATCCTGGTCGCCGGTGAATATCCCACCGTGACGATGCAGAACCGCAAGCAGCATCGACAATCTCTGGCTGTCGAGGCCCACGGCAACCCTGCGGGGATGGCTACCTTGCGTCGCGTCCACCAACGCCTGGATCTCCACCAGCAAGCAGCGCGTCCCTTCCCAGAGCACGGTGACCACGCTGCCGGCAGCAGGGGCTTCACCACGATTCAAGAAGATGGCCGAAGGGTTGGCCACTTCCTTCAGGCCTTTGTCGGTCATTGCGAACACCCCCAATTCGTTTGCGGCGCCGAATCGGTTCTTGTGTCCGCGCAGGGTACGAAAACGTTCGTTGTCGGAGCTTTCCAACATGATGAAGCAGTCGATCATGTGCTCGAGCACTTTCGGGCCGGCCAGCCCCCCTTCTTTCGTAACGTGTCCGACCAGGATTATCGTGGCGCCCGATCTCTTGGCCAGTCGCGTCAGCACAGCAGCAGACTCACGCACCTGGGTGACACTGCCCGGCACCGCGTCCACTGCATCCGAGTGCACCACCTGGATGGAATCGACCACGAGCACATCGGGCTGCTCCGATTCCGCCAATGACTGAATGGCTTCCACCCGCGTCTCGGCCGCCACGCCGAGACGTGTAAGAGGCAGCGAAAGACGCCGCGCGCGCATGGCGACCTGAGAGAGGGACTCTTCCCCGGTGACATATAACGCTTTCACGTCTTGCGCCAATGACGCCATCACCTGCAGCAGCAACGTGCTCTTGCCTGCACCGGGCTCGCCGCCGATCAAGACCACAGAGCCTGGAACGAACCCTCCCCCGAGCACACGGTCGAGCTCCGACATCCCGGAAGGCAAGCGTCGTGCGTCGTCCGGATTGACATCGGCCAACACCTTGAGCTCTGGGGCCGCCGCCGCGTATCCCACCGATGTCCTGCGTGTCGATGGGCCCAGATGCACCTCACTCAACGCATTCCAGGCACCGCAGGACACACACTGTCCCTGCCACTTCGGATGGTCGGCGCCACATTCCTGGCAAACGTAGGCGTTCTTGGGTTTGGGCATTAGTGCCTAGCGTCGTTCGAGCAACGATGAGCCGACTCGGGTCATATGACGCCTTCGTAACGGCTCTGTTCGAGGGATTCGAACTTGGTGAGCTTCTCTCGGAAGGCGAGTCTAATGGTACCGATGGGACCGTTGCGTTGTTTGCCGATGATGATCTCGGCAATGCCCTTGTCCGCGGAATTCTCGTCGTAGACCTCGTCGCGATAGATGAAGAGTATGAGGTCCGCGTCCTGCTCGATGGCGCCGGATTCTCGGAGATCGGCCATCTGCGGGCGCTTGTCCGGGCGGTTCTCCAACGCACGATTCAGCTGCGACAAGGCAACGACGGGGCATTTGAACTCCCGCGCAAGCGCCTTGAGAGATCGAGAGATCTCCGCGATCTCGGTAGCGCGGTTCTCCGCCGTGCCCGTCGTGCGCATGAGCTGCAGGTAATCAACCACGACCAGCCCGAGAGACCCATGTTCGCGCGCCACGCGCCGAGAACGCGCGTGGATCTCGTTCGGCGTCAGCGTCGCGCTGTCATCGATGAACAACGAGCACTCGCTCAAGAGCCCTATGGTCGACGTCAGCCGCGGCCAGTCCTCGTCCGAGAGCTGGCCGGTGCGCATGCGGCTCGCATCGATGCTGCAGAGCGAAGAAAGTGTGCGCATCATCAGCGACTCCGCGGGCATCTCCATGCTGAAGACGAGCGCCGGACCGCGATTCTCGCCGTTCATCACTGCGTGCTCGACGATATTCATTGCGAGTGACGTCTTGCCCATCGACGGGCGCCCCGCTACGACGATCAGGTCGCCAGGCTGAAGCCCGGCGGTCATCTCGTCCAGATCCCTGAAGCCAGTCTCCAGACCCGTCACGCTCTTGCCGCTTCTGTAAAGGGCTTCAATTCGGTCCACGGTGCGGGTGAGCAGTGTCTTCACGCCTTCCGGGCCGCCGATTGCCGGCCGGCTGTCGGCGATCTCGAACACCACCCGCTCTGCCTCGTTCAGCAGCGTCTCGCTGTCGCGCCCTTCGGGCTGATATGCCGCATCCGCGATCTGCTGCGCCGCGCCGATGAGACGTCTGAGCGTGGCCCGCTCCTGCACGATGCTGGCATAGGCATTCACATTACTGGCGCCGGGGGTGTTCTCCGCGAGCTCACCGAGATACGCCACACCCCCCGCCTTATCGAGCTTGCCGAGTACCTCGAGCTCCTCCGAAAGGGTTATCGGGTCGAACGGATGAGTGCTAGCGGCCAGCCGCCCCATCGCTTCAAAGATGAGCTGATGCTGCGGCCGATAGAAATCTTCAGTCGAAAGGGTTTCAACGACGCCGAACCACGCGTCGTTGTTGAGCATCAGGCCACCGAGCACTGCCTGTTCGGCCTCGAGTGAGTGGGGGGCTTCCTTCAGCTGATCGGGCCTCTCGAGCTCATTGGTCGCCAACCACGGCCACCGTCACCGCCACGGTGAGATCGGTGTGGAGTTGGATATCGATCTCAAACTCACCCACGTGGCGAAGTGCGCCTTCGGGCATCTTCACCTCACCCTTTTCAACCACGGCCCCAACCGCCATCAAGGCTTCGGCAACGTCGCGCGTGCCCACCGAACCGTAAAGCTTGCCTTCCTCACCCACCTTGGCGGATATGGTGACGCTCAACCCCCGCAAACCTTCGGCACGTTGCTCCGCATCCGAAAGGCGAGCGAGCGATCCACGCTCGAGCTCTGCGCGACGTTCCTCGAATAGGGTTCGATTCTCAGGGGTGGCCCGCACTGCTTTGCCTTGGGGAATCAGGAAGTTGCGGCCGTAGCCGGCCTTCACCCCCACCTCGTCGCCGAGTTCACCGAGATTGGTAATCGGTTCGAGCAGAATCAGGTTCATCGCATCACCTCACCCGTGGCGGTCGGTGTAGGGCAGCAGCGCAAGATACCGTGCGCGCTTGATGGCACGAGCGAGCTGGCGCTGATAGCGCGCCTTGGTGCCCGTGATCCGACTCGGCACGATCTTGCCGGTCTCCGTAATGTACTGCTTGAGTGTTTCGATGTCTTTGTAATCGATCTCTTTGACGCCCTCGGCAGTGAACCGACAGAACTTTCTTCGACGATAGAAACGTGCCATGGCTCAAGCGTCCTCCTTTGGATCCGGTGTCGTGGAAGGCTCCTGCGCAGGGGCCTCGAGATCGGCTTCTGGTTGACCTCTATCCGCCTGCGGACCTTCATCCGCTTGCGGACCTTTATCCGCCTGCGGACCTTCATCCGCTTGCGGACCTTCAACCGTGGTGGCGACCTCGTCCTTGGACGTGCCTTCGTCCGCAGGCGCACTTCGATCTTCACGCTTCGCTTCGAGCTCGCGTTCTCGTTCCTTCTCTTCGTCCCGGAGCGGCGACGATGTCGTGACCGCTTCGCGCCTGGTCAGCACGAGATTGCGCAGGACTGCGTCATTGAAGCGAAACGCGCTGGTGAGCTCATCGATGGTTTGTTGATCGACCTCGATGTTCATCAACACGTAATGGGCTTTGTGGACTTTCGAGACGGGGAAGGCGAGCTGGCGCCGCCCCCAATCCTCCAACCTGTGGATTCGGCCGCCGCCGCGTTCGATCAGTCCGCGATAGCGTTCGACCATCCCTGACACCTGATCGCTCTGATCCGGGTGCACGAGAAAGACGACCTCGTAGTGACGCATCTGGAGTCTCCCTTCGGTTCCTGTAGCCTCCGCAACTGGGCGTGAGGCAAGGAGATTGCTGTCGGTAACTTAAGCGCAGTCTGTGAGGACTTTGCGCGTGGGCTCACGTCATCTTAGGGCATTAGCCCACCGCAACCTAGCTCTTGTCCGCAAATTGCCATCCCTGGCAATTTCCTCTTACGCATCCATGCACCGGACCGCTAGTCCCGCCCAGAATGCACGCATTCTGGACAGGAACCAGCTTGTGCCCTTCCAAGGGGCGTGGATTTTATGCAAGCCCACATCACTTGCGCAACCGCTGTCGGCACACCTCGAACAGGCACACGCCCGTCGCCACCGATACATTGAGACTGTCGACGCTACCCGCCATGGGAATGCGAACGAGCTCGTCGCAGTGCTCGCGAGTCAAACGTCGCATGCCACGCCCTTCCGAGCCGAGCACGAACGCTACCGGGCGTCGATAATCCACCTCGTGCCAGAGGCGATCGGCGGACGCATGCGTGCCGATGATCCACACTCCGTGCTCACGCAGCTCCCTCAAGGTACGTGCAAGATTGGTCACGGCAACCCACGGCACACTCTCGGCCGCCCCACTCGCGGCCTTGCGTGCCACGTCGGTGATCGTCGCAGAGCGCTTCTTCGGAAATACCACGGCACTCGCGCCGGCAGCTTCCGCCGTTCTGATACACGCCCCGAGATTTCGCGGATCGGTAATGCCGTCGAGCACCAGGACCAGCGCAGCGTCCCCCGACTCATCCAGCAGCGCGCCGAGATCGTCTTCGGTGTACTCGATGCATTCCTCGCTGCACTGCGCAACGATGCCCTGATGAACGCCCCGGACCGCAACATCGAGGGTCTGCTTCGAAACCCGCTTGATGGCTATCCCCGCGGCATTCGACAACGTCTCGAGCTCGCGCACACGGGGATCACGTCGGCCGGATTGCAGGAGAATGCGCCGCACGGACCCTGGATGGCGCCCGAGGCGCGAGAGCACCGCATGCCATCCGTAAACGTTCATCGGCTACGGCGACTTCATCTGCGACGGCGACGCGTAGAGCTTCTGCCTGCGCGCGGGCGTCCCCTTCGCGCGCGCGAGCGGCGCGTGCCCGAAGCGCCATCGAGCTCGGCAATGTCTACGGGCACGAGGTCGATCTTGCGCTCCATCACGTCCACCCGTGCGACCTGCACCGTCATAGTGTGGCCTAGCTCGAAACACACTCCGGTGGACTCGCCGACGAGGGTCAAAGAGCGTCGATCGAAGTGAAAATAGTCGCCTCCCAGCGCGCTCACGTGCACCAGTCCCTGGACGTAGAGATCGTCCAGCTCGACGAAGACGCCAAAGTTGGTCACACCGCACACGGTGCCGCGAAACTTGTCGCCCACATGCTGCTCGACGTATTCACACTTGAGCCAGTTCTCCAGGTCCCGAACGGCGGTGTCGGCCCGTCGCTCCGTCATGGAAATGTGATCCGTTATCGCCTCTAGATTCTCCTGCGTGTAGGGATAGTGCGTCGACTTCGAGGTGCTCTTCGCACCCTTTACACGCAACACGTGGTCGGAAGACACACGCCCTCGAATCACCGACTTCAACGCGCGATGCACCAGAAGGTCCGCGTAGCGACGAATGGGCGAGGTGAAGTGGGCATACAACGGCAACGCAAGACCGAAGTGTCCCCGGTTGCGCTCGCTGTATTGGGCCTGACTCAATGATCTGAGTACTAGCGTTTCCACTACATGTGCACGCTGATGACCTGCAACGGAGTGCAGCAGCGCTTGTAAATCCGCGGGGCTCGGCAACGCATCGAAACGAGCCTGAATCCCCATGGCCGCCAGCACACTTTGAAGATCTTCGAGCTTTTCTCCGGAAGGCGCTTCGTGGATTCTGTAAACGCCATCGAGCTCGTGATGCTCGAGGAATCGACCGGCAGCTACGTTTGCCACGATCATGCACTCTTCGATGATTCGATGAGCATCGTTTCGCACGACAGGGCCAATCTCGGCCACCCTACCGTCGGCATCGACACGCACGCGGATCTCCGGCGCCATGAAATCCAGCGCTCCGCGCGCCTCACGACGTGTCCTCAGCGCCGTGAACACGCGCTGCAAATCCTCGAGGTGTGTGCCGAGCTCCGGTTGGTTGCGTCCGAGCGCGCTGTCACCATGGTGTTCGATATATTCCCACACCTCGTCGTAGGTCAAGCGCGCGCTGGAGCGCATCACCCCTTCGTAGAACTGATAGCGACTCAAGCGCCCGCGCTCACTGATGCGCATCTCGCAAACCATACAGAGTCGCGGCTCATTCGGACGTAGCGAACAGAGATCGTTCGAGAGAACCTCCGGCAACATCGGGACGACCCGATCGGGCAGATAGACCGAGTTACCACGCTCTCTCGCTTCTAGATCCAGAGCCGTGTCGGGGTGCACGTAGTGTGATACATCCGCAATCGCAACGAAAAGTCGCCATCCCCCATTCGCGACAGGCTCGCAATACACCGCGTCATCGAAATCTCGAGAGTCAGCGCCGTCGATGGTCACGAGGGGTAGCTCACGCAAATCGACACGCTCACCAAGAACGGGTTCGCTCAACACGTGCGAGATCTCGCGTGCCTCGCTCTCCACTTCCGGGCTCCAGTGCCGAGGGATGCCGTGTGCGGAAAGAATGACCGCTGCGCGCACCTCGTTGGTGGCGCCGCCATCCATGACTTCCGAAACGCGCCCGGTTGGATATGAAAGATGCGTCGACTTTCGATCGAGCTCGACACGAACGAAATCACCGGGCTGCGCTCCGCGACGAGGGATGAGGATGTCGTTCATGAATTGCGTCCGCTCGGGCTCCACGAATGCAACACCTTCCTCTTCGTAATAGCGTCCAAGGATGGGCTCGCTGGAGCGCTCTAAGAGCTCCACCACCGTGCCCCATGGCTGTCCGTCGCGGCGCAGACCTTCCACACGAACAAGCACACGATCGCCGCCGACGAGATTAGCTGCGCTGCGCGCCTGCACACGCACGTCCTTACCACCATCGTCCGCGATCAGAAACACCTCGCCTTGTGGTGTGATGTTCACGACGCCGGCCACCAGATTCATCTTCTCCACGAGGCCGTAGCGCCCACGGCGATCGATCATCAGCTGAGCGTCGCGGCACATCGCTCGAAGACGTCGACGCAGCGCGTCGAGCTCCCGCGCCTCGTTCATTCCGAGATCTTCGGCCAAGGATTGAAAATCCAACGGACGCGCGAGCGTACGGCAACGTTCCAGGATCAGCTCCCGACTCGCGATCGGCTGGGCATAACGCCCGGCTTCACGCTCGCGATGAGGGTCGCGACGGCGACGTTTCATGACGGCTCAAAGGTCTGGATGGGAACTTCGATCTCATCGGGGATTGCATTGACAACGTAGAGGGGCGTGGGTACATTGCGCCACCTTCTGCGCCTGCGGGGGGAAGCCGTTTTGGACTGCATCAACTCGCAACTCACGGGCGCAGCGCCGAGGTGGTGAAATTGGTAGACACGCTAGCTTCAGGTGCTAGTGGGGGCAACCCCGTGGAGGTTCAAGTCCTCTCCTCGGCACCACTTTTCTAAGTCTTGTCCAGAAATTCGCCGTCCGGGCGAATTTCTTCCCACGCTGCGGCGAAGTAAATTCGCCTTCGCTCCCAGGCCCTTTCTTTTGCTGCGCGTTCTTCCGCAAAAGGCTCCGCAAAAAGCGGTCCTGCTTACGCCAGCCGCAAGGCTGGCGCGACATCCCTGTCCCGGATCTTCGTTCTTGTCCAGAAATTCGCCGTCGGGGCGAATTTTCTTCCTATCCGCTGATGAAGAACACCAATGCCACGACGAGCATGGAGACGACGATGATGCCCCCAATCAAATCCACCTT
>JAPULC010000223.1 GCA_027295305.1 Gammaproteobacteria bacterium | reverse complement strand
TCAACCTCGTTGCGACGCCAACCGGTCATCTCCGTGAATCCGCGGTTCACTGTCAGCACATGGCCGTCGGTCAGCCGTTCGATCAGGGCAGAGTCGGGATTGGCGTCCAGCGCCAGTGCAAAGCGATGCTCAGCCTGCAGGACCGCGGTCATGTCCAGTAGAAACCAGATGGCGCAGCGCTCCCCGGCGAATTCCATCAGCGTTGCGGAGATCAGTGCCGGAAAGGTGCTCCGATCGCGGCGTCGAAGACTCGCTTCTATGCCGTCCACGTGACCACGCGAGGCGAGCTCGCGTAGAAATGCAGTGCGGTCGTCCTCGCTGACCCACAGCTCGAGACTGTCGATGCTCTGACCGATCACCTCGTCCTCCGGGCAACCGGTGTACTCTTCGAAACGGCGGTTGACCCCGAGCACTATGCCGTCAGCCATGCGATGGATCGAGGCAGCGCCAGGGCTCTCGCTGAACGCCTTCGCGAAGCGCTCCTCGCTCGCGGCGAGCTCTGCCAGTGCCTTTGCGTAGTCGGTGATATCGCGCACATGTCCCACCACCATGTGTTGATTCTGGATCTCGATCACGCGCGCAGACATCAGCGTATTGACCGTTCGCTGATCCTTCATGCGAAACTGAATCGGCAGATTGTCGAAGCCGCCGCTGTCGAGCTCTCGGAGATAGGCGTCGCGGTCCTCGTCGTGCACCCAGAGGTTCAACTCCTGCGCGGTTCTGCCGATCACCTCGTCGCGGGCATATCCCGTGACCTCGCAGAAGGTTTCGTTCACCTCGAGGATTTCGCCGTCGGGGAGGCTTGCGACGATGACCCCATCGGGGCTCGACTGGAATACCTGCGTGAACTTGTCCTCGGAGAAGCGCCGCTGGCGCTCTGCCCGATAGCGCTCGGTGACGTCTTCGATGATGACGAAGACCTTGGACAGCGATCCATCTTCCCGGTGCTCGCTGAATCCGAGACAGTTGAGCCGTTTGACGCGGCCGCTCGCAAGCTCGACGGAAAACTCCTGGCGGAAGTTGTTTCCGTCCGCCACCGCCTCGGCCATGTTGAAGTGAGGCTTCTGTCCCTCTTCCGGGAGGGTGATGCGCACGATCTGCTCGAAATTCAGCGGTCCGTGCTGTGGATCGCGTTCGAAGATTCGATAGAGCTCTTGCGACCAGGTGAGTTGCTCATCAGCGGGGGTGAACTCGGCGATGCCGGCTTGCATGAGGCCTTCGGCGAGGTCGAGCATACGGCGCGCGCGCTGCAGCGCAATTCCGTCCGCTCGGGCCGCCTCGAGTTCGGCGCGTAGCTTGAGATTCTCGGCCTCGAGATCACGCAGACGCGTTTCAAGCCTCGAATGCGATTTTGCCAACGGCTGCGTGCTCCCGTATACCCCGTAGAAAAATTAAAGATACAGATCGGGGAAATGACAATGTTCTCTCAATTCCGGGACGCAAGAGCCGGATTCCCTTCGAGACCGACTCATTGATAGTTCCTGTCCAGAATGCGAAGCATTCTGGATCGAACTAGCGAGGCGGGGCATGGATGCCGGGGCAGCCGTGCGGCTGCCCTAAGCAAAACCCGCTCTTTGCGGACTCTCTTTAAGAAGAGCACGCAGCAGAGACAAGGGTTTTGGAAGCGTAGGCGAATTTACTTCGCCGGAGCGTGGGAGGAAATTCGCCCGGACAGCGAATTTCTGGACAAGAACTGGCTAGAATCTCCTCCGACCCGGAATGATGGCAGGGCTGGGAGCGCCGACATCGTGCCCCTGGCTGCATGGATCCGAGGTGAGTGAGTTCGAGGGGAGCGAGACGCTCTCTCGGGTCGAGGCAGGGCAGAGGCAGGATAGAGGCAGAATAGATGAAGGGTTTTCTGTATAAAGCGTGCTGTATCGGCGCGCTCTGGGGATTGAGTGCGCCGCTTTGGGCAGCCGTGAGCACCGACCCCATCCCGTATCGCAACGTGAGCCCCATGGCACAGATCATAGGGTTACCGCGATTCAGCGGCGGTCGGCTGCTGCCTCATGGCACCACCAAGATGCAGCTGATCGCCGAGACCGCCAACGACTTCTCCAGCGGCGGCAACCTGGCCGAAGATGCCATCTCTCTGGATGGTGAGACCTCCGTGTTCACGGTAAACCTGCGCCACGGAATTCTCGAATGGCTCGAGGTGGGGGTCGAGATCCCCTACGTGATGCACAGCAGCGGCGGCATGGACCCGCTGGTCGACGGTTGGCACGATGTGTTCAACCTGCCCGACAGCGGTCGAACGAATGCCTCCAGCAACGAGTTCAGCTATCAGCTGGTGCTCGGTGGCCAGCCGGCGCTCGATCTCCAGAGCCGCACGGGCGATATCGGCGACATCCGCGTTCTCATCGCTTCGTCGTTGATGGAAGGCCCCCGCAGCCTGGCGGCGCGAGGCAGCATCAAGTTTCCGACGGGCGATGAGGAGGATCTCATCGGGAGTGACTCGACGGAGATCGCGATCTCCATGGCCTATACCGATGTCGTCACGATGCCGGCCAATATGGTGCTCACAGCGGAAGCGGGGTTCGTCGGCGGCGAAGACGATGGTCTTTTGGGCCGTCAGGAGCAGACCATCGTCTTCGGTGGCGTAGGACTCGTCTATCCGCGCAACAATTGGGCGTTCAAGGGCCAGGTCACGGGCCACACCAAGCTCTATGAATCGAGCCTCTCGCATCTGGGGGATTGGGCGTTGCAAGGGGCCCTCGGGGTCGCGTGGCACTTCGCGGAGCACTTCGAGCTCGAGGGCTCGGTGATCGAGGATCTCAAGGCCGACACCACCTCGGATGTCACGTTTCAGCTGATGCTCACCACCACGTTTTGAGGTTGTTCTGAGGCTGTAGGACCACTCGAAGCCTGACTCGACCAGCACGGGAAGCGCGATGTCGGTCATTCCTGCATTGGACTCGGTCGCTCGCCGATCCAGCCTGTCCCGGCTGCGAGGCGAAGCGTTCGACGTCGTCATCATCGGTGGCGGGATCACCGGCGCCGGCATTGCCCGGGCGGCGGCGCTCAAGGGATTTCGCGTCGCGCTGCTGGAAGCCGCTGACTTTGCGGAGGGTACCTCCAGCCGCTCGACGAAGTTGATTCATGGTGGCCTTCGATATCTCGCCATGGGGGAGGTGGGCCTGGTGCGTGAGACCGCGCTGGAACGTAAGGCCGTCCACGCGATGGCACCACATCTCGCCCGCCCGCGCTGGTTGCTGGTGCCTGCTTCATCGCGCATCGGCCAGCTCAAGTACCGCATCGGCATCACCGTGTACGAACGTCTGGGGGCGGTGGCGCGCAGCGAAGTTCACCGCAACCTCGATCGCGACTCGCTGCTGGCTTACGAGCCGCTGCTCGATCGCGAGGCATATCCGTACGGCTGCATCTATCGCGAATACCTCACCGACGATTCACGCCTCGTGCTCGCATCGCTTCGCGCTGCCGTGGCAGCCGGAGCCGTTGCGGTCAACTATCTGCGCGTCGAGAGTCTGGTCTGGCAGGGAGATACCGTTGTCGGCGTGCAGGCGCGCTGTGCTCTCGGTGGGGAGACCCTCGAGGTGCGTGGGCGGCTGGTGGTGAACGCAACGGGCCCATGGGTCGAGGAAGTATTGAAGCTCGAGCAGCCGGATGCGCCCCAGCGGCTTCACCTGTCCAAGGGCATTCACGTTGTGCTCCCGTACGCGCGTCTTCCCATCCGGCACATGCTGCTTCTGGAAGCGAGAGATGGCCGCCCGATCTTCGTGATACCACGCGACCGCGTGGTCTATGTTGGCACCACCGACACATCCCATGAGCGAGGGGCGCAGCTTTGGCCTCGAGTCGAGCGTGACGAGGTGAGCTATGTGCTCGAGCCGGTGTCGCGCTATCTCGATGTGGATCCTGTGACCCCCGAGGAGTGCGTTGGAGCCTGGGCCGGACTCAGGCCGCTGATTGCGCAACCGGGCAAAGCGTCGCGTGATATCTCGCGCAAAGACGAGGTGTGGCAAGGGACCGGGGGCATGCTCTCCATCGCCGGGGGAAAACTCACTGGCTTCAGAAAAATGGCCGACGACGTGCTCGAGCTGATTGAATCGAAGCTTGGCCGCCCTTCTGAAAACCGAAACGGCGAAAGCCAGAACAATGGGTCTCAGACCACGCTGATGCCCCTCCCCGGGGGGGACTTCGATGGCGACCTCGCCTCGCTTGCTCACGATCTGCGAGCGCAGGTGAATCTCGATCAAGCATCCGCGGTGCGCTTGGCGCGGCTCTACGGTGACGAGAGCCGAGAACTCATCCGTGGTGACGTGACGCCTTTGGTGCCGGGCGCACGGATACTGCGATGTGAGGTGGACTGGAGCGTGCGCTACGAGGGCGCGCAGAGGGTGGAGGATTTCATCTACCGCCGGGCCGGTGCGGCGTTCTACGACCCGGCGGACAAGGACGCGTTGCTCGAGCCGACCTCACAGCGAATGAAAACACTTCTCGGCTGGAGTGAAGAGCAGCGACGCGATGAAGAAGAGGCCGCGCGGCGGCGGCTGCGAGAGGACTTGGCGTTTCAAAAATAGAGGACAGGCCAAGGACAGGCCCTATTGAGTGAAGAGGTGGTGCCAGGCACACCGTGCCCGGCACCCTGTCAGATCTTACGATCTGACGGCCAATACGGGTCGCGCAATATGCGCTTGAAGAGCTTGCCCGTTGGATGTCGCGGCAGCTCGTCCACGAAATCGATGGACCGTGGGGCCTTGAAGCCCGCCAGATGCTCGCGGCAGTGGGCGATGAGGTCCTCGGCGAGCTTCTCGCTCGACTCGAGCCCGGGGGTGACTTCCACCGCGGCCTTGATCTCCTCTCCGAATTCTTCGTTGGGGATGCCGAAGACCGCTGCATCGTGCACCGCGGGGTGACCCACGAGGACCGCTTCGATCTCCGCAGGATAGATGTTCACGCCCCCCGAGATGATCATGTCGATCTTGCGATCGCTCATGTAGAGATAACCGTCGGCGTCCAGATAGCCGATGTCGCCGAACGTGAACACGCCGGGCTCGAGATGCGCCTCGGCCGTCTTGTCGGGCTCTTTGTAGTACTCGAAGTCGGCCCCCATGAGACTTTTGACGTAGATCTGCCCTTCCTCGCCCGTCGCGCACGGGCTGCCGTCCTCACCCAGAATCATCACTTCCACTGTCGGCATTGGCTTGCCCACCGTGCCCGGCCGCGTCAGCCACTCCTCGGAATCCACCGTGGTGACGATGGAGCCTTCGGTGGAGCCGTAGTACTCGTAGATGTGCGGTCCCCACCACTCGATCATCTGCTTTTTCACTTCGGGTGGGCACGGGGCCGCACCGTGCCAGATGGCGGCGAGGCTCGAGCCATCGAAGGACTCCCGTTCGGCTGCGTCGAGGCGCAGAAAGCGGTGAAATTGCGTGGGTACCATATGTGAGTTGGTCACCTGATACTCGTCGATGATCCTGAGGGTCTCCGCCGGGTCGAACCGTTGGCGCATGACCACGCGGCTGCCTCGCAGCATCGGCAGAAATGACCAGGCCCACTGCGCGGAGTGGTACACCGGCCCGCACAGGAGCGATACGCCATCGGGCGGCAGCTTCAACATCTCGCCCAGCGCGGTGCCTACGAATTCCATCGCCTCGACGGGCGCGCCACTCTGAAAGGTGCTGGAGCGAACGCCCTTGGGGCGCCCGGTGGTGCCGGAGGTGTAGAACATGGGGCCGCCGAAGCTTTCGTTCTCGGGCTCTGTCGGCTCGGCCTCGTGCATGAACGTTTCATAGTCCTGGAAGTCGCCCGTCGCACCGCCGATGGCGATCTTGGCCTTGAGCTCGAGGCCCTTCGTCCCGCGCAGGGCGACGTCGATGAATTGCTGATCGGCCACGATCGCGATGGAGTCGGAGTTGTCCACCACGTAGGCGAGCTCATCGGCAGTGAAATGCCAGTTCACGGGAACGTAGATCCAGCCGCCGTGGGCACACGCGCCCATCACTTCGAAGTATTCGCGGCTGTTGCCGGCGAAGATGCTGATGGTGTCCCCCGCTTCGAGGCCGGCGTTGCGCAGCGCTCCGATCAGCCGATTGACACGGGCGTTGTACGCCCCCCAGGTGGTCTCGCCCCGGTCGTCGATGAGGGCCGCATCGTCGGCCTTGCGCTCTGCGAGTGCTCGAAACAGGTGCGCCATGACAGTTCCTCCACTAATAGCGATCGCGAGACAGGACTCAGATTATGCAAAGCCGCGAACGCTGCGTCACGCGACCCTTGCGCTCAACTGAGCCTCGGATAACATCGCCGGAAATCGATTCGATAGGGGAGATCTCGCCATGGCGATGCAGCACACGCCGCTCCTGATGCACAGGCTGGTGGAGCGGGGGGCGGTGGTAGCACCCGACGAAGAGGTGGTCACGGCCACCGAGACCGGGGTTCGGCGCCAGACTTACAAGCAGATCCGGGACCGGTCCCATCAGCTTGCGCATGCGCTGAAGGCGGCAGGCATCGAGGTGGGAGATCGTGTCGGCACGTTCATGTGGAACGGCTCGCGCCATCTCGAGGCCTATCACGCGTGCGCAGGCATGGGGGCCGTGCTGCACACGCTGAATATCCGACTCTCCGATACCGATCTCGAGTACATCATCAACCATGCGGGGGACGCGCTGATCATCGTGGATGCGGATCTCCTGCCGTTGCTCGAGAAGCTCGCGGGACGTATCCCGACCGTCGAGCGGGTGATCGTTGCCACCGAGGAGGGCTTCGAAGGGTGGGAGACGAAGCTGCCGCAGGCGATGGATTACGAAGATTTCATCGCGGGAAAACCCACCGAGTACGCGTGGCCGGAGATCGACGAGAACTCCCCCCTCGGGCTGTGCTACACGAGCGGCACGACCGGTGACCCGAAAGGCGTCGAGTACGAGCATCGATCTCAGTATCTGCACACCATCACTCAGTGCATGACTGACGCGATGGGGCTATCGGCCACCGACACCCTGCTCGGCATCGTCCCGATGTTTCACGCCATGGGTTGGGGTCTGCCGTGGGCGATGACCATGCTCGGGGGCCGGCAGGTGATGCCCCATCGTTTCATGGATCCGGTGAAGCTCGTCGAGCTGATGGACAGCGAGAAAGTGACCATCTCCGCCGGTGTTCCGACGATATGGCAGGGCGTCAAGTCGGTGCTCGAGGCCAACCCGGGCAAATACGACCTCGGGACATTGGAGCGGCTGACGTGCGGTGGTTCCGCGCCGCCGCCATCGTTGATTCGTTGGTATTGGGACGAGCTCGGTGCGGAGATGGTTCAGGGCTGGGGCATGACCGAGACGAGTCCGCTGGCGACCACGTCCAGACGCCTTGCGAAACGCGCACATCGGGACATCCCCGAGGACGAACGATTCGCGAACGTGGCGAAGGCCGGGCAGTTGATGCCGGGACTCGAGATCATGATCGTGGATGAGGACTTCAACGAATTGCCCCACGACGGAGAGGCATTTGGTGAGTTGCTGATTCGCGGTCCGTGGATCTGCTCCGAGTACTATCGCAATCCGCAGCCGGAGAAATTCCACGAAGGGTGGCTCATGACCGGTGACGTGGCGAAGATCGATCCTGAGGAATACGTGATCATCACCGACCGCTCAAAGGATTTGATCAAGAGCGGCGGAGAATGGATCTCCTCGGTGGACCTCGAGAACCACATCGTCGCCATGCCCGAGGTGGACCAGGCGTGCGTGGTGGCGCAGCCCCATCCGCGCTGGGATGAGCGTCCCGTAGCGCTCGTGGTGGTGAACGAAGGCTCGGAGCTCACCGCCGA
>JAPULC010000222.1 GCA_027295305.1 Gammaproteobacteria bacterium | reverse complement strand
TATCACGCCCGTTCGGCCAGTGCCCTCGGTCGAGAGCCGCGAATTTCGGGGCGTCAGAACCAATGGGCGCTCCGCGGCAACTGTGCCGCCGGCCTCTGAACCGAACCGCCGTGCCCCACGGCAGAGGTGCGCCAAATGGGGCCCTCTGCTATCTTCGGCGCACTGGCCTGAGGGAGGATTGTCATGTTGCTCCGAGCAATCATTTTGCTGCTAACCGTGGCGCTTTGCGGCGGTTGCGAAATCTTCGACCGCGATGACGAGCAGGACATCGATCTGAACGATGTGCCCTCGGCCGCGATGGCGGCGGCTCGGGCAGCGGTAGAAGCCGCTCTGGGAGCGGAGGAAGGCATCGAATTCAGTTCCGCGGAGACGGAGGTAGAGAAGGGAATCACCATCTACTCCTTGGAAGGCGTCGCGGGTGGTGAAGAATACGAGGTCGAGGTCACCGCGGAAGGCAAGGTCTTGGAAGTCGAGACGGACTGAGAGACCTTGTTCGGTAGGTCAGGCTTCCAGTGTTTTTCGGAGATACTTCACGCTAATCGATGCGGGGCGGTCCCTGAAGCACACGTTCGCGTAGAGCCTGAAGGTCCCACGGCTCAGCGAAGCCTTCATCGAAGCGGTAGGGCGCAATCGACTCGAGCCACCAGGTCGCTCCCGTGCTGTGGTAGCGCGCCACGATCTCCCGTGCACGTTCTGGATTGTCACCCGGCGTAATCCCCATATAGACCACGTCGAACGGTGCGTCATCGCGCCTGTGGGCGCGCACGTAGTCGATGCATTGACGAAGCTCGCGAAGCCTCACCTCTTCGTCGCCGGCACTGAAGAGCGGAATCACGCCATCCCACGCGGCAGCGCGGCGCATGGGCTTTCGATGAGGCCAGAAACCCCCCACCCAGATGGGGATGCGCGGTGTCTGAACAGGCACCGGAAGGAAACGCGCACCTTCGACGCGATAGTGTGTGCCTCGGTGATCGACGGTCTCGCCGCTCCACAGGCGGGTGATCACCTCGAGTGCCTCGTCGAGCATCTCGCCACGTGCGATGAGACTCGCTTCCTCACCGAGGTTGTCGTATTCGCCCGCCCCTTCGCCGATTCCAACGCCGAAGGTCAGGCGCCCGTCCGAGAGCCGGTCGATGGATGCGGTTTCCCGAGCGAGCTTTTGCGGCCGGCGCCTCGGCACGGGCGTGACGGTGGTTCCGATGCGGATCCGCTCGGTGGCCTGAGCCACCGCCGCAAGGCCCACCCATGGATCGACCATGGTGTTGTCGAAGCCCGCGATGTGATCCCAGATGAAGAAACCGTCCCAACCATTCGCCTCGGCGTCGACCGCCAGCGAAACCAGGGTCTTCGGGTCGCCGAACGCGCCGAAATTGGGGAGGTAGAGACCGTAGCGCATGGGTCCACGGTGGCAGCCCGCCAGCCGCTTTTCAACTCGTTCAACTTGTTTGCACCCCGTGGTCGCGTCGTGGGAGAGTTGAGAAGGCGGTGACTGGAGACCTCACGATGAACCTCGATACGAAGGACGTCCGGGAGCGGATACTCGGCGCTTGGATAGAAGCCGCGGGCTATCTCTGCACGCTCCAGGGCATGCCCTCGGTGATGCGACTCGGTGCAGCCTGGCTCGAGCAAGCTGCCGCGCCTTTCCGCAATCCGGTGCCGCGCGCGTTCGAATACACCAAGATGTTCTATGGCTTGGCCGATGATCGAGACGCGGTGCTTGGGGCGGTGGCCGGCGCGCTCGACCGGCCGGACGAAGAGCACGTTTTGAATGTATTCGGCGCGGATGGTGAAGCGGTGGCTTGTGACTTTGCCGATGCAGGTTACGAGTGCGCGTGGACATTCTCGTTGTTCGGATTCGAGCCGGTCGGGAAGCTGCCCCAGCCACGCACCGATGATCCGAATTGGGAATTGCGCGCTGTTCGTGACACGGCCGACGTCGATGCGATCAATGCCGAGAGTCCCGAGCTTCCGTCCCACGCCGAGCTGCTGGGAGATCCACGCGCCTATGAGGTGATGGTATTGGACTCCGAGCGAGCCATTGCGAAGGGGTATTTCGTGGAGGGGTTGCCGGGCATCGTCCATGTGCTTGGTATGTTCACCGTACCGGACTACCGGCAACGCGGGCTCGCGCGCGCCGTCATCGATGCGTTGCACCTCGAAGCCCAGCGACGCGGGGCAGAGCTCTGCGTGCTGAATCCTTCCCTGATGGCCGCCGAGCGCGGGGTGTATCCCGCGCTCGGCTATCGAACCCTGATGTATGGTGCGAGGCTCGTTCCAGCGAAGCCGGCGTGAGGCGATCGACGCGATGAGTTGAAAAAGTTGAAAAGTTGTAGGCGGACTGCATCATGTGGGGCTGAGTCGGGGGGCAGGACCACATGCCGAAGGGCGCCAGGTCGCGCGATGTCATCCGCATCGAGAACGCGCGGCAGAACAATCTCAAATCACTCGATCTCGAGTTGCCCCTGGGTGAGCTGATCGTCGTCACGGGCGTCAGCGGTTCAGGTAAGTCATCGCTGGCTTTCGACACCATCTACGCCGAAGGTCAGCGCCGCTACGTCGAGACATTCTCTCCCTATGCCCGACAGTTCCTCGATCGCATGGACCGCCCGGCGGTGGATCGAATCGAGGGCATCCCTCCGGCGATTGCCATCGATCAGACGAATCCGGTGCGCACGTCGCGCTCCACGGTGGGAACGATGACCGAGCTTAACGATCATCTGAAGCTGCTTTTTGCCAGAGCGGCGGAGCTCTACTGTGGCGGGTGCGGCAAGGGCGTGCGTCGCGATACCCCCGAGACGATCTTCCAGGAGCTGGTGCGCACGACGGCTCACGAGGCGCCAAGAGCAGTGCTGACGTTTCCCGTGTCGGTACCGGAGAACTTCAGCAAACAGGAGGTGGAGGCGCTTCTCGCCCGGCAAGGCTATACGCGCATTCACAGCCGGCGCGGCAGCGTCATCGAGGTGATTCAGGACCGGGTGCGATTGGAGGCATCGCAGCGCGAGCGGATCATGGAAGACCTGGAGGCAGCGCTGCACCTCGGTGCCGGGCGCCTGCGCGTGCACCTCCTGGACGACGTGCGCAAGCGCAAGGATGCGGGCAAAGTGCGCGCGACGCGTCGCTTCTCATCGGATCTTCACTGCCCAGATTGCGACATTCATTATTCGGATCCCGCACCCAGTCACTTCTCCTTCAATTCCCCCATCGGCGCGTGCGAGACGTGCCGTGGTTTCGGACGCACGATGGGCATCGACTACGCTCTCGTGGTGCCGGACGAGCGCATGAGCCTTGCCGACGGCGCGGTGAAACCCTTTCAGAGCAAGAGCTATCGCGGTTGTCAGCGCGATCTCATGCGCTATGCGAAGCGCGACGGCGTCCCGACCGACGTCGCGTGGCGGCGCCTTTCGAAGAAGCACAAACGTTGGGTGCTCGAGGGCCAGGGGGGTTGGCACGACAACGTCTGGTATGGGGTCGATCGCTTCTTCGAGTGGCTGGAGGGGCGAAGCTATCGCATGCACATCCGCGTGCTTCTGTCGCGCTATCGTGCGTATCGGGAGTGTCCGGAGTGTCGGGGCGCACGGCTGAAGGGCGAGTCGCTGCTCTGGCGTCTCGGCAGCCACGCAAATGCCGTGGAAGCCCTCGCAGGCGAAGCCCGGTTGCACCCGCCCGCTATGAAGCTCTCGGCCGTGGAGTTGGAGACGCTTCCCGGGCTCACCATTCACGACGTCATGTTGTTGCCGCTTGCGCGCGCGAAGACGCTTTTCGAACGTCTCGATCTGTCGGGCTCATCGGACAAGGCCACCGACATGCTTCTCGGCGAGATCCGCGCTCGGCTTCGATACCTGGCCGACGTCGGGCTCGGATATCTCACGCTGGATCGACAGTCCCGCACGCTCTCCGGTGGTGAGGTTCAGCGAATCAACCTCACCACCGCGCTTGGCACTTCGCTCGTCAACACGCTTTTCGTGCTGGATGAGCCGAGCATCGGGCTTCATGCAAGGGATATGGGGCGCGTGATCGGGGTGCTCGAGCGGCTACGCGATGCAGGGAACTCCCTGCTTGTGGTGGAGCACGATCCCCAGGTGATGATGGCCGCGGACAAGTTGCTCGATCTCGGACCGGGTCCCGGTGAGCGCGGGGGAGAGGTGGTGTACTTCGGCCCCCCCGATGGGATTTTGAAGGTGCGCAAATCTCTCACTGGGCGTTATCTATCCGGGGAGCTTCGCGTGAGCGCCGAGGAGAAACGACCTCGCAAGGTCGACGGCACGACGGAATATCTGGAGATTCTCGGCGCAAGCGAGCACAACCTTCGCGACATCGATGTGCGCATTCCCCTCAACCGGCTCGTCTGTATCACGGGGGTCAGCGGCTCGGGAAAGTCGACTCTCGTGCAGGACGTCGCTTTCAATGCGCTCGCGAAGCTGAAGGGCCATCCGGGAGAGAGTGCGGGGGTACTCAGAGCCATTCGCGGTCACGAACAGATCGACGATGTCGTGCTCGTGGATCAGTCGCCCATCGGTAAGACCACGCGTTCGAACCCCGCGAGCTATGTCGGCGCGCTGACCGGGATTCGTAAGGCGTTCGCAAAGGAGCCGCTTGCCGTGGAGCGGCGCTACACCCCCGGCACGTTCTCGTTCAACTCGGGCAACGGTCGCTGCCCTGGATGCGGCGGCAACGGCTTCGAGCACGTGGAGATGCAATTTCTCTCCGATGTGTATCTGCGTTGCGCCGATTGCGACGGTCGGCGTTTTCGCCGAGAGATCCTCGAAGTGTCCCTCTGGTCTGGCACCGGTGAAGGGACTGGACGCTCCATTGCCGACGTGTTGGAGATGACCGTCTCCGAGGCGTTGGATTTCTTCCACGACAACCCGGAAGTGCGGCGATCGCTCGAGCCGCTGGCCAAGGTGGGGCTCGATTATGTGCAGCTCGGCCAGCCGGTGCCGACGCTCTCGGGTGGCGAAGCGCAAAGGCTCAAGCTTGCAGGCCACCTTGCGAAGGCGAACTCGACCAAGCGCGCCGGCCCCGAACACCTGCTCCTGATGCTCGATGAGCCCACCACGGGCCTTCACTTCGATGACATCACGCGACTCATGGCGGCGCTCGACGAGTTGCTCGAGCGCGGACATAGCGTCGTGGTGATCGAGCACAATCTGGATGTGATCCGTGCGGCGGATTGGATCATCGATCTGGGCCCGGAGGGTGGCGATGGTGGCGGTGAGATCGTGTGCGAAGGAACACGATCCGACGTGATGGCATGCAAAGAAAGTCACACAGGCCGTGCGCTCAAGTCGGAGCGTAGTCGTGCGGCGCGCTTGAGAAAACGAAAGCCAAGAGCGCGCAAGCGAGCCACCTCCGCCAAGGCGGATGGTACGTATATCGACATTCGTCA
>JAPULC010000221.1 GCA_027295305.1 Gammaproteobacteria bacterium | reverse complement strand
GATCCGCGCAAGCGCGCCGAAGCGGGCCAGCGTGGCTACGAGCAGATTCGCCGGGGAGGCTGGGACCCGAAGGCGCGGATCGAAGATCAGGACGTGGACGGTGTCGCCTTCGAGGTGCTCTATCCCAGCATGGCGATGCCGATGTTCTCGATTGCCGATACCGCGTATCAGCAGGCGGTGTTTCGGGCCTACAACGCGTGGGTTGCGGATTTTTGCAAGGCGGCGCCCGACCGATTGGCCGGCGGTGCGCTGATATCGCTGGACGCTATCGATGCGGGTGTAATAGAGATGACCCGCGCGCGCGAGCTTGGATTGAAGGGCGCCATGATCTGGAACGATCCCGGCGAGGGACGGACCTATGCAGACGCAGAGTTCGATCCGGTGTGGGCGGTGGCTTCCGATCTCGACATGCCCATCAGCCTGCACATTCTCACGGGTAAGGAAGGCACCGGTCTCGGGACGGGAAAGCCCTTCCTGGCCGACTACATTGCGCTGCCCCATGCCGTGCAGATCTCGCTCACCGCGATGCTGTCCTCAGGTGTTTTTGCGCGCCATCCGAATCTGAAGGTGGTGTCCGTCGAGAACGACATCGGTTGGCTCGGCCACTTCCTCTATCGGCTCGAGCACGCGTTCGAGGAGTTCCGTTACCTCATTGGCTACGACTCGCCGCTCTCACCGATGGAGTATTTCCAACGGCAATGCTTCGCCACGTTTCAGGACGATCCCGTCGGCATTCAGCTGGCTGCGCGCATCGGGGAAGATCGGCTGATGTGGGCGTCGGATTATCCGCACGGGGATTCCACCTGGCCGGAGAGCCGCGCCACCATCGAGCACAACTTCGAGGGGGCGAGTCCCGAGCTGGTGCGGAAGGTGACCAGGGATAACGTTGCGGGGCTCTACGGCATCGCTTGATGGTCGGTCAAGGATCTCACACCAGAAGCACCGTGCTTCAAAACAGGTTTTTCGAGTTCAGCTCCATCGATCCCAACACATCGTCTCTTCCACGGGGAGTCGGTTCACCGGTCCGAATTTGCCCATCGGATAACCCACCGGAATGATGCAATACGCTTCCATGTCATCGGGCAGGCCGAGAACCTCGCGGGCTGCGTCGCGATTGGCGAGGCCAAGTGTCGTGGGCGCCGCACCCAGACCCAGCGCGCGTGCAGCAAGCAAGAGGTTTTGGACCTGTGGCCAGATGGAACCTCCGCCGCCTGCTCTCTGCATGGGCGAGGGTGCGGCGTCGAACTTCAGGCATGCAATGATCAGCGCGGGGATCTCGTGCATGTGATCGCTTTGCCACACCACCGCTTTCAGCTGACGCTCTCGCTGCTCTGCACTCTGGTGGGGCAACACATCGGCGCGCCCGCTCTGGGGCTGAACATAAGCTTTCACCGCAGCTGCATTCAGCTCGGCGAGCCTTTTCCTCTGCTCGGCGTCGCGTACCACGATCCATCTCGCTGGCTGCCTGTTCGACCCTGAAGGTCCGTGATTCGCGGCATCGATCAACTTCACCAGGAGCTCTTCGGGCACGGAGTCCTGCTTGAGGCGCCGCATCGCGCGACAGTTGTACATAACCTCGAAGATGCCCATCTCTTCCGCCATCGTAGGTTCCTGCATGACTAACTAACTCTTGTCCAGAAATTCGCCGTCCGGGCGAATTTCTTCCCACGCTGCGGCGAAGTAAATTCGCCTTCGCTCCCAAAACCCTTGCTTTTGCTGCGTGTTACTCCGCAAAGAGCGGGTTTTGCCGGTGCATCCATGCACCGGACCGCTAGTCCCGCCCAGAATGCACGCATTCCGGACAGAGACTTGCTCGGGTAGGGCTTCGCATTGTAAACGGCAGCGGGCTGAACGCCCGCTGCACTCGTCGGCAAGTGCGGTGCTCCGGTGGTCGCTCTGCTCGCTCAGATCAGGGGCCTGTGGCAGGATGCGTGCCCATGACGAGATCGACACGAAAGTCGTGCTTGAGCAGTGCGCTGCTCCTCATTGTCATGGCGTGTGCTCCTGGATCGCAGATTCCGGAAGGGTTGACGAGTGCGGTGGACCAGGCGGTGGCGGATCTTGCTGCGCGTGAGAGTATCGATCCAAGCGCTATCACCGTGCAGGATGGCGAATTCGTCACGTGGCCCGATGCGAGCCTTGGATGCCCGCGCCCTGGTCAGTTCTACGCCCAGGTGATCACCGAGGGCTATCGCATCGTGCTGAAGATCGAGAGTCGCGATTACGCGTTTCACGGCGCCACGGGGAGGGCTCCGGTTCTGTGTCAGAACTGATGCCTTACCTGAAGGGACCGGTGGAGGAGGTTGCCGATAGCGGTGACGGTTCTCTCAAGTTTCGTTTTCGCTACGAGATGTACAAGGTGGAGCTTCAGATCCGCCCGGACGACGAGCTCGTACTGCTGGCGGGGAATATCGTGCGTAAACGCCGCCATCCCGGGCCTTCGGGTTCGGCGTATGTCTGGACGAACCTCGAGCTGTACTGGGAGGAGCACCACTTCGTTGAGGCGTATCTATCACGGCGCAACGGCTCGATCCGCCTGCGAATCACCATGAACAAGGCCCCGATTTTCGAACGAGAGATCGACCGTCCGGCTCGAGATGGCTGAGCTTTGCAGAGTCGCGACGCTCGATCCGGCGGGAAACCTCATTATTTCAACAGCTTACGCCGTGTTTACGACCGTTCGTCGGGGATATATTGCGCTATTCTTCGGGAAACGGTTTATTGCACTGATGGATGATCATCATCTGTCCTGGCTGCAAAGTGATGTGTAGTCGTGATGTCGAACGCATTTGACAAGCTGTCCCTTGGAAAACCCACCGAGTACGTCTCGACGTACACGCCTTCGTTGCTCCAGTCGATTCCGAGGGAAGATCTGCGGGCCGGGCTTCGCCTAGCGGGCGATGCGCTGCCTTTCAGGGGCGTGGACGTGTGGAACGCCTACGAGTTGTCCTGGTTGAACCCGCGCGGTAAGCCGGAGTTCGCCGTGGGACGTATCCATGTCCCGTGCAATTCGGCGGGCATCATGGAATCGAAGTCGCTGAAGCTCTATCTCCTGTCGTTCAGCCAGACCGAATTCTTGAGTCGTGCCGAGGTGCAGAGAACCCTCGAGTCCGACATCTCGGTAGCCGTACGTTCGCCGGTCATCATTCAGCTACAGTCGCTGGACCAG
>JAPULC010000220.1 GCA_027295305.1 Gammaproteobacteria bacterium | reverse complement strand
CTCCGCCACCGGCTTGTGCTCCACCCCCCGGGGAATCACCACGCACTCGCCTTCGCGAAGCGTGACCTCGCCTTCTCTCAGCTCGATGCGCAGCTCGCCCTCGAGCACCAGAAAGAGCTCGTCTTCGTTCTCGTGACGGTGCCAGACGAACTCCCCCAGAAGCTTCACGAGCTTCACGTGCTGGCCATTGAGCTCTGCAACGATCTTCGGGCTCCAGTGCGCGTCGAACCGGGTCAGCTTTTCACGCAGATTGATGCGGTGGATGTCCGCCATGTTCTTCTTCTCCTGCTAATCGCGTGCCGCGAGCTCGAACACCACGATACCTTGTGGAGGAGAGTCGTACCCGCGGGAGATCAGGATTGCGTGCCGGATCTCCGGATCGTCGATGGGCGTGGCTCGAAGCCTGTAGATCTTGCGCGATAGCGAGATTCTGACCCTATTGTCACGACGAACCGTGGTGACCCAACTTTCACCGAACGGACGCGCCACCTTGGCAAAGCGATGGGAATGAACATGCAGGCGCCCATCGATCTCGAAGCAGTTGACGCGAAATGCATGCGGGGAAGCAGGATTCACCTCCAGATAGCAGGGCGCACGATCGCCTACGAAGCCCCAGTTCGGCGGGATCCCCGAGAGCGTTCCCTCGAGCGTCTCTCTCTCGCACCCGGCTGTGCTTAGAAGAGCGCTGACGAGCAGAGCGATCAACAGCGGGAGTGGTCGACATCGGATCAAGCGCGCGCTGAGCGCGGATCTATGCTTGCCGGACGTCGCCATGCCGAATCCAGGCCACGCCCCTAATGGCAAGGCGGGTTACGCAAAGGTCCGTGCGTCTGCCGAGGAGGCAGTGGGGTCTCATAAGCGCTGGCGCGCAGTAGCACTCGATCAACGCACCACCCCCGTTGGCGAACCCATCGTCACGGTACGCAACGCCTCGATGAATACCACGGGCCGGCGAAGGGTCACGAGCAGAGAGTACCCCTCGGTCGTCGGCACGTACACGGCCTGACCCCCGCCGTTCATGGCGAGCAGCGCCCGCTCGCCGTTTCCGAGGCGAAACCAGCCGAGCCGAAAACCCGGCAGGCCGATTCCGTTGGTGCGCCGCTTCGGCGCAAGCGGCATGCCTTCAGCTACCTGCACCGCTCGGACATCGCGCAATCGGATGGCAGAGAGCGGAATGCTCCTGCCATAGAAGGCTGCATCGAGGGTCAGCGCCTGCCCCTCGATGCGAACCGCTGCGTTCGTGCTCTTCGCGTAGATCCACGCGGTCGCAGCGGCAATCGAGAGCAAGAGCAACAGCATCCCTCCGAAGAACCAGCTCACGCTCTCAGGCGCCTGAGTGATTTCGAAGACGTGGTTCATTGGCTGTCTCCTTCGACTCGTCTGAGTGCCTATCTTAGTGGTCGTTCAATGAGATACGAACAGCATCACCTCTAGCGCCCGTCGACATCGCGTCGGTAACCCACCGCATGCACCATGACCACTCGTTCCACAGCGTCCACCTGATAAAGGATGCGATAGGCACCTTCCGAATGCGATAGCGATTGGCAGACCCAATCTTCTCACAGCCAGGGGGTCGCGGCTGATCCACCCCAAACAGTTGGGCGCGGCCGACTAAAACAGCACCGCGGAGAGGATGTAATAGAACACCACCGCGAGCACCGCCCCCACCGGCAGGGTCACGATCCACGACGTGAAAATAGAGCGGATGACACCGAGGTCGAGCGCGCCGATGCCGCGCGCAAGGCCGATGCCGAGCACCGCGCCCACCAGCGTATGCGTGGTGGAGATCGGTAACCCCGTTCCGCTCGCGAGCACCACGATGGTTGCAGCCGACAGTCCCGCCGCGAAGCCGCGACTCGGTGTTAGCTCGGTGATGCGCGTGCCCACCGTGGCAATCACCCGGTAACCGTAGGTTGCGAGCCCGAGGACGATCCCACCACCACCAAGCAGCAGCACCCAGGGCGGCAAGGCGGTCTCCTGCATCACCTCACCGGTGCTGACGACGCTCACGATGGCCGCCACGGGGCCGATGGCGTTGGCGACGTCGTTCGACCCATGGGCGAATGCCATGGCCGCGGCGGTCACTACCATGAGCACGCCGAAGATCCGCTCCACCTCCCTGAAGCGAGAGTCCTCGACGTCAGAGAATTGAAGTCGCGAGATCACGACATAGGCGACGCTCATGATTCCCAATGCAAACAGCAGTGAATAGACGATGGCCAGGGTCGGCGATATATCGAGACCCACGTGCTTCAACCCCTTGAGGAAGGTGACCAGCGCGATCACCAACGCGGTCAGAAACGCGTAGAAGGGCCCATAGCGTTTGGCCCGGGCCAGTGGATCATCCTGCTCAAATATGAGCCGCTGCATGCTCCTGAACATGAAAAACGCAAGGCCGCCCGCGAGCAGTGGCGACACCACCCAGCTCGCAGCAATGGAGCCCACCTCACCCCAGTACACCGCATCGGCACCGACCGCGACGATGCCGAAACCGATGATGGCGCCGATGATGGAATGAGTGGTCGACACGGGCCAACCGTAGTGAGAGGCCACCATTAGCCAAGTTCCGGCCGCAAGCAACGACGCCAACATCCCACAGATCAGAACATCGGGTTCACTCGCCAGGGACGAGACGTCGAGAATGTCCTTGCGAACCGTGGACGTGACTTCGCCGCCGGCGAGAAACGCCCCCAGGAATTCGAACACCGCCGCGATCATGATCGCCTGACCAACGGTAAGCGCCCGCGAGCCCACTGAAGTGGCCATCGCGTTGGCGACGTCGTTCGCCCCGATGCCCCACGCCATATAGAGGCCGAACACCAGGGCCAGCGTCAAGACGAGGTAGGCTTCCACGATTGCGACTGTTGGTTCTTGTTAGAGCTTGGCTATTTCACTACTTCGAGAGCATTAGCTCCAAGCCGTGGCCGACGCGCTGGGCCATGTCCGCGAGATCGCCGAGCCAATCGAGGAGCCGATGCATGAATACCACCTCAACCGGCGGGAACTCCTGCTCGAGATGGAAAAACGCGGCCCGGATGTCGTGCTCGAGCTTGTCGGTATCGTGCTCTCCTTCGTCGAGCTGGTGGATCATCTCACGGACCCGCTCCACGTCCGCCCCACGAAATCCGCTTTCAACGAGCTCATCGAGCTCGTGGATCACCTTGCGAGCCAGATCGCACGTGCCGACGCACCCCCGGGCGAACTCCGCAAGAGGCTCGAGCAGCGGCTCGGGGAATCTCAATCGGCGCCCAAGCACGAGGCCAGCTATATCCTTGGCCTTGTTAGCCACCTCGTCCTGACGAATCAGCAGGTTGAGAAGGTCCGCGCGCGCCACCGGCAGAAAAAAGGCGTTCGGCACATGCAAGCGGATATGTCGCTTCAGATCGTCTGCCGCGTGCTCGCCGTTGATGATTTCCCCACGCAGCCGTGCCACCTCGTCCCAATCGTTCGCGGCCACCTTCTCGAACAACGGCTCGAGGAGTGCGGCACACTCATAACACGCATCGATGTGCTGCTGCAGGGGCTTGAACGGCGATCTGCCGAAGATCTGCCGAATGTAACTCGTCGCGCGCGCCATTGGCCCTCCTCAATGCGCCTCCGCCAAGACCCATCGAGACGGAAGATTTGCGCGCGCATGATAAAACAAAACAGCGGCAGCCCGGCTACAACTTTTCAACTTTTCCAAGTAACTTCCTTCCGGTCATGTAATGGAGAACCGGACCAGCCACAAACGTGGCGGGCTTACCGGCCGACAGCCCAACCCGCCTCGTCGCGCAGTTCGTCCATGAACCCTTCCTCGTAGGCTTCTTCGGGAGCTCCCCGCACCAACCGATCGATGGCGTGGGCGTCGTCGCCGACGAGAATTCGCCAGCGTTCTTCGCGCACGCCATCGAGAATGATGGTCGCGGCCTCGGCAGCGCTGGTCGGCGCATTGTCCCGAAAGTTGACGGCAATCTGGGCAATGGCCTCGCGAATCTGATCGTCGCTCATGTCGTCGGCCGGCAGGCCGCGACCCGTCAAACGCTTACGCGCCCGGGAGAGATCCTCACTCGTGAGGCCCTCTGCATTGGGCTTGCCAAGCACGACGTTCGTGTTGGTGACGATCGAGGTGCCGATGTGCCCCGGCATCACCACCGACGCCTTGATGTGCGGCGCGTTGTTGCGCAAGTCATTCACCAGCGCCTCGGTGAATCCTTTCACCGCGAACTTCGCGGCGCTGTAGGCCGTGTGGGATGTCTGCGGGCCCAGTGATGCCCAGAATCCGTTCACGCTGCTGGTGTTGACGATGTGACCTTCATCGGCTTCGAGAAGCATCGGCATGAACGCGCGCGTGCAGAAATAGACCCCGTTCCAGCAGACCCCGAAGACTTTGTCCCACTCGGAGCGTTCATTGTTGACGAAGCTTCCGCCGCCGGCGATGCCGGCATTGTTGAAGAGCAGATTGATGCGCGCCGTGTCGTGGTGCTCCCCTACGTAGTCGCGAAAAAGACCCACCTGCTCCTCGTCAGACACGTCCGCCCGGAACGTGCTCACGACGATGCCCTGAGGCGCCTCGTCTTCACACAGACGCTTGGTGTCGATCATGTTCTCGGTGGAGACGTCACACATGGCCACGTCGCAACCCTCGGCCACGAGCTGGCGCGCAAGCTCTCGACCCATCCCCGAACCGCCCCCGGTGATCACCGCCAACTTTCCGCCGAAGTCCTTCATTGCCCTCTCCCCTAACCGTTCACGGCAATTGTCGGAGCAGCGCCCGGGATTGACAAGGCGTCTCTCTGGGGACGACGCGCTCTGGTGGGTTGTACCAGTCCGGCGACCTAGATCAGCCCGTCCTCGCGCAAGTCGTCGAACGATCTCTTGAACGCCTCGGTGACCTTCTGGAAGTCGTCGGGGGTATGGGCGGCGGAGAAGAACGCAAGGTGAATCCCCGGAATGATCACGTCGTATCCCAGCAGGTGGAGATAGAACTCCCGCTCCGCAACGTTCCACTCTCGCGAGATGTCTCGCGATGAATCGATCTCTCCCGGTGTGAACACCACGTGCATCATGGAGCCCGCGTTCATGAGCTGCGCGGGTACCTGATGGTCCCTGCAGTAGTCGTTGATCTGGGCGGCAAACGCGTTCGTCTGCTCCATCAGGTACGGATAGATCTCGTCCTTGTGGTCGTGCATGTAAGTGGTTGCCGCGATGCCCGCCGACATGGTCAGCGGGTTCCCCGAGAACGTCCCCCCGGAGAAGATGGACGATGCACCGTCCCGTCCCGAGAATACGTTCATGATGTCCTTGCGACCGCCAACCGCACCGATGGGAAGACCACCTCCCATTGCTTTGCCATAGGTCACCATCTCCGGCGTGATGCCGTAGTAGTCCTGACAGCCGCCGTACTCGATGCGAAATCCGGTAATGACCTCGTCCAACAACAACAGCACCTCGCACTCCTCGCAGACCTCTTTCAGAGCGTGGAGAAACTCTTTGCAATCGAGGCGCGGGTTCGAGCTCTGCACTGGCTCGATCATTACGAGCGCAAGCTCATCGGCATTCTCGCGGATGATTTCGAACGCCGCTTCGTCTCGATAGGGGAGCACGAGCATCAAGTCGGTGGCAATCTCGGAGGGAACGCCCGCCCCCTGTATGCGCGGCGAAGGGCGAGAGCGCGGGCTCTTCGGGTCCACCTTCACCAAGGCATAGTCGTGGACGCCGTGATAGGAACCGTCGAATAACGCCACCTTCGTTTTGCCCGTATAAGCGCGCGCCGCCCGCACGGCGTACATCGTGGCTTCCGTGCCTGAATTGCAGAACACCACGTGGTCGACGCAGGCACCGGCCTCTTTCACGATGTCCGAGAGCACCTGCTGGGGCGCGCTCGGTATGCCGAAATGCCAACCTTTCTCGATCTGTGCAGCCAGGGCCTCTTCGATGGCCGGATGGCGGTTGCCGAGCACATTGGGGCCAAACCCACCTGTCAGGTCGATGTACTCGTTGCCGTCGACGTCGGTGAGATTCGGCCCGTCGGCGCTGTCTATATAGATGGGGTGCGGCAGATCGACGCTCTGGACGATCTCCTGTGCGAGCGCGCGCTTGCCGCGGGAGCGTATCTCCGCGGATTGTTTCGTTCGAGCAAGGAGCTTGCGGCGCACCGCCTGTGACCGCTCCCCCTCGAGAACCAGTTTGTTGGCCTGTTCTGTATCCATGCTAATTCCCCCAATGGCGTCAAAGCCTCAGTGACTTCAAAGCGTCGCGAAGCCGATGTTACCGTCCACCTCGACTTCCGCGAACTTGCGCACGAATGGAATCAGATGGCCCCGATCACCCGGTTCACCACGCCCGCGACATCCCCGGCCCAGCGGGTGACCACCACCAGATCGTGCTCGGGCACCACACAGATCACGTTGCCGCCGGCACCCTGCGCGGAAAACGCGCGGGAGGATGCACTCTTCCACGCCACCTGATGGGTATTCAGCCACCACATGTACCCATAGCGCTCATTGCGCTGGCAAGGCACGAGCGCTGCATCGATCCACTCCTCGGAGATGAGACGGCGGCCATTCCACGCTCCGCGCGCGAGCCAGAGCTGGCCGAAGCGCGCGTGGTCGAACGCGCTGATCCATAAGCCCCCACCCCAGTGTGCGCCACCGGGCACCGATGGCATGCGCTTGCCATCAATCTCCACATAGGCGTTGTCATAAGGATGCCACTGCCAGGTGGCGGTGGCGCCGATGGGTTCCATGATCTCGCGGCGAAGCACTTCCGGGAGTGGTTCGCGCCAGACGTTCAACGCCGCAAACCCGAGCATGTTCACCCGCACGTCGTTGTATTCCCAGTAACTCCCCGCTGCGTGAAGCTCACGGGCTTCACCTTTCTTCTTGTTCTCGGCGCCCGGCTCACCCTGTTGCACCGAACGGTTGTGATCCACCGTGTCCGGAATGTCGAAGAGCGTCCCCGACCACTCGCTGGTCTGCTGAAGCAGATGTTTCCATGTGATAGCGCCGTTGTGCGCGCCGGCGAACCACTCCCCGCTCACATAATCGGCAACGCGATCATTCACACTCCTGATCATGCCCCGATCCACTGCAAGGCCCACGCAGGTGGAGAGATAGCTTTTCGTCGCGCTGAAGGTCATGTCGGCGCGCTCGGGATCGCCCCACTCTGCGCCAACATACCCATGGCGAATGACCGCGCCCGATGCGGGTCCGCGCGGCTTGGTGGGCCCGAACGGCTTGTTGTAGGGCGGCGGGTCGTTGCGGCCCACCATGTCCCCCACCTCGGTGGGCCAGCCAATCTCGGTATCCACCGCGTGGGCGACCGCCGCGCGCAGCTTTTCCGCATCGAATCCCAGATCCTGCGGATCGGCCCGGTCCCATTCGTTCGCACCGGGAAACGTCGGTTTGAGCCTACCCACCACGGTCGCCATGTTTGATCCCCCCAGATCCAACGCGGCTGTCTATCTTGGCACAGCGGGGTCGACGCGACCCCAACAGATTCAACCGCGCAGGGCGATGAACGTCAGATAGCCATCTTCCCAGGGACGTGGTGCGCGGTTCTCGAACCCGGCGGTGACCCGTACGTCATTGAATCCAGCCACCTTCAGCATCAGAAGCAACTCGGGCTGGAAGTAGATCTGGGCAGTGAGACTGTATTCCTCGCGTGCGACCAGCTCATCACCATCCAAGTGATCGACACGCAGCTCCGCGGTATAGCTCTGGCCGAGCGGATCGAACGCCACACGGCGCGATCGCAACTCGAGCACGCTTCCATCGGCCGCTTCGCGCCGATCGGACGTGGATGGCCATCGCCGCGGCATCTCGGGGCGATGCTCCGGAAGCCAGGCCAGCCACGCACGCTCATCGAAGTTCGGCAGATAGTAGTCAAAGGCAAACGCACCCCCGGGCTCGAGGTGCCGATGAATACGCCGAAGGCCTTCGAGGTCTTCCTCGCGTCCGCCACCCAGACCGAACGCGCCGCAGTTGACGATGGTGCGATAGGTGCGCGGAAGATCGAGCTCGTGCATCGACTGCGGGTAAAGGTTCGGTGAGAACCCTTCCGACTTCGCCGCATCGCCACACCAGCTCAACATGTCGGGGGACGCGTCGCTTCCGTCCACATCCAGTCCTGCACGCAGGTACGGGATGAGGAGCCGCCCGGTTCCGCAGCCCGCATCGAGGACCGGTTCACCGTAGCTTTCTATGACGCTCTGAAACCACGCGATGTCTTCTCCTCCATGATTGAACTCTCCCCACCAGCGTGCCACGAGCCCGTGATGCCAGGTCTTCGTCTGTCCCATCTGTGCTTCCCGAGCGTCTACAACCCGCGGATCATCGCAAGGCAGCCGCAGCCCTACAACTCATCGACTTCCTCGATTGATCTGAAGGCGAGGCGACACGTGCGCGCCTGCAGTAATCTCCAGGGACGATCGTGGCGAAGGGGGAGAGATCGTGAAGACTCGAACTGTGGTGCTCGCACTGTGCCTGCTTGGGGCGCCTGCGTGGGCTCCGGCCGGCGGGACGTAGACGCGAAGCCGATCGACCCGGCATCCAACCAGCGGGTGCAGAAGGCAATCGACCAGCGAAGCGATGACGTCGTACGCCCCAGGCGGATCTGCACGAGAGAGACCCCGATAGGGTCGCATCGGCGAATCACCGTGTGCAGGTCGGTCGCGCAAATCAAGGACGAAAGAGTCGGCGCCGGGACCTACGTGCGTGACCTCAGCGAGGCCACCCGAGGCATGTCTGCGCCCTCTGATCTTTAGACTCGAGAAGATGTAGCCCTGTGATCGCGGCGACGGTCACAAGAGGCCGCGAGAGACTGTGAAGACAGCCGCGGCATCCATGCCCGCATCGCTACGGACGCTTCAACGTCGATGCTCGAGAAGCCAATCGTAGAAATCGCTGCCTCCATATACACGCGACCAGGCATCATGGTTGCAGTCCTCGTGCACCGTGAAACGCACCTCCGGATGGCCGGCCGCCTCCAGAGCCGCCGCTGATTCCAACACCCATTCCGGTCGCACCACTCGATCCTTACCTCCGGTGAAGATCCAGATCGGCAACTTGGCCTCGGCAATAGACGCGATGGCATCGCGGCGCGCGGCACCACAGATTGGTGCCACGGCGGCCCAGCGCTCGGGATGTGTCGCGGCGAAGTGCCACGCACCAAACCCGCCATAGCTCAACCCCGTCAAATAAACGCGCTCCGCGTCGGTCCGATACTCACTCAACGTATCGTCCAACATGCGCATCACGTCCTGCTCGTAGGTCCACCACCCGAGCGGCGGTCCGTCGTCATTCCAGCGCGGCTCTTCTCCGCTCGAGCCCCGCTGCAGGGGGGGAGGCCCCGCCGGCGGCGGGCGCGTGCTCCGGCGCGCTTCGCGCTCACGCCGCGCATCTTCGTCATAGGGTGGCATCTGCGGTGCAATCATCACGA
>JAPULC010000022.1 GCA_027295305.1 Gammaproteobacteria bacterium | reverse complement strand
CAAATGTCCCATCGACGGCGCGCTGATGGAAAAGGAAGTCGCCCACATGATCGTCATCGATCGCTGTCCGCAATGCCACGGCGTGTGGCTCGATGGCGGCGAGCTCGAGCACATCAAGGGCGGCATCGAGATGCGCACGCTGTCCGCTATGGTCAACGGGATCACCTACCCGGTGGGATGAATCTTGGTGCATGATGATCCCTCAATGAGGGATAAAGGCTTCCGATCGAGGGAGGATCATCATGACCATCAAAACCCCAAGCCCCAGCCAGATTCGCGAGCTGGCTTTGTCCGTTGGGCTCGACCTGGAGCCTGACGAAATCGAGGAGTACGGAGAAGCTCTCTCCGATATCAACGCCGTGTTCGAGGTGTTGGACGCGCTCCCCGAACCGCTTCCCGAAGTGAAATACCCGCGCACCCCCGGGCGCTTTCCCACGATCGAAGAAAATCCTCACAACGCCTGGTATGTGAAGACCGCCATCAAAGGCGCGGACGAAGGAAAGCTTGCCGGCCGCACGGTGGTGCTGAAGGACACGGTATGCCTCGCCGGTGTTCCCATGATGAACGGCGCATCGTTTCTCGAGCACTATGTGCCCAATGTGGATGCGAGCATCGTGACGCGCATCCTCGATGCAGGCGGCGAGATCGTCGGCAAAGCGAATTGCGAGTATCTGTCGTTCTCAGGCGGCAGCCACACCTGCGCCAACGGACCTGTGCACAATCCCCGCAAGCGCGGCTACTCCGCGGGGGGCTCGTCCTCCGGCAGCACGGCGCTGGTTGCCGCCCGCGAGGTGGATCTGGCCATCGGCGGCGATCAGGGTGGATCCATCCGCATCCCTGCGTCGTTCTGCGGAACCTGCGGGATGAAGCCGACCTTCGGGCTCGTGCCCTACAGCGGCATCATGGGCATCGAATACACGCTGGATCACATTGGTCCCATTACCGCGAACGTTGCCGACAACGCCTTGTTTCTGGAAGTCCTTGCGGGCAACGATGGGATCGACACGCGCCAGCCCCCGCGACTTCAGCCGGTGAGCTACACCGGCGCCAAAGAGGAAGGTGCCGAGGGTTTGCGCGTCGCGGTGGTGCGAGAGGGATTCGGTTCCGAGGGCGGCGAGGAAGCGGTGGATGGCGCGGTCAGAGCCGCGGCCGAGTCGCTTGCTGGATTGGGTGCGAATGTCGAGGAAGTTTCCGTTCCCATGCATCTGGTTGCGGGTGCCATTGCCTTCCCTATCTTTGTGGAGGGTGGGATTGGCGCAATCCTTCAGAACGGGTTTGGCGCTCATCAGGAAGGGCTCGGGATCACGAGCCTCGTCGATCGCTTCGCCTCGTTTCGCGACCGTACCCATGAGTTGCCGCCGAACGTGGTGACGTTCCTGCTCTACGCGAAGTATCTGCAGGAATATCGCGCAGGCTATTACTACGCAAAGTCGCAGAATCTGCGGCGTCAATTGAGCGGCGCCTACGATGCAATCCTCGAGCGCCATGACCTCCTGCTGATGCCCACCACATCCATGGCGGCCACACCGCTGCCGGGCCCCGACGCTTCAAAGGCAGAGATCATTCAGCGCGCCTTTGAACCCATCGCCAACACGGCTGCGTTCAACGTCACGGGGCATCCCGCGATGTCGATGCCGTGTGGGGACACTGATGATGGCCGACCCATCGGCTTGATGCTGGTGGGGCGCCACTTCGACGAGCTAACGATTTATCGCGCAGCGTACGCGCTCGAGAATGGTTAACCGAAAGCTTCGCGTCACGGGCCTGGAGATCATTCCGGTCAGGGTGAGCGATCGTACGCGCTGGCTCTTCGTGCGCCTGAGTACGGATGTTGGGCTTCAGGGCATCGGCGAAGCATCTCTTGGGCGAGCCGAGGGATTAGACGAGCTCGACACGTTCTTCGAGCTCGTCCGCGATCGGTCACCCTTCGAGATTCAGAGATACAGAGAACGAGGGCGCGCAATCGCTGCAGCGGGCGGGCTGCGTGCGGCCACCGCGTTCAGCGCCATCGAGCAGGCGCTCTGGGATCTGACGGGCAAGGCGCTCGATGCACCCGTCCATCAGCTTCTCGGCGGCGCGCTGCGTGACACCGTGCCGGTGTATGCCAATGTGAATCGCATGACGGTCGATCGTTGCCCGGAAGGATTTGCGCGTAGCGCAGTGTTGGCCGTGGAGAACGGATTCAGTGCAATCAAGGCGGCAACCTTCGACGGCCTTCCTTCCAGGGATTCATCTCGAGATGACATCGAGCGAGCGATCGATCTCGGCATCGCTGCCATGGCAGCGATGCGCGAGGCGGTAGGGCCGAAGATCGCGTTGAAGCTTGATTGTCACAGCCACTTCGAAGTGGACGAAGCCATCGAGGTTGCCGGCCGTCTGGAATCCGTCGACCTCGACTGGTTTGAAGAGCCCATTTCGCCGTCCCGAGTCGAGGAAACCGAAGCAATTCGCGACGCGATTGTCCAGCGTGTGGCCGGCGGCGAGATGATGTTTGGTGCCGCGGGATTTGCGCCGTTGTGCCGTCGTCGCGCCGTGGACGTGATCATGCCTGACGTCATGCACTGCGGAGGCATTCTGGAGGGGCGCGACATCGCAGCCCTTGCCGCAGTGGATGACATCGAGGTGTCGCCTCACAACGCGTGTGGCCCGGTGGCAACCGCGGCAGCATTGCAGCTCTCTGCGGGCATCGAAAATTTCGACGGCTTGGAATTGCAGTGGGGCGAAGTGGACTGGCGGGGCGACGTCGTCGAGCCGCCGGAGCGCGTCGAGAACGGGGTGATCGTGCTACCGGAGGGGCCTGGGCTCGGCGTTGAGCTGAACGACAAGTTACTGGCCGACGTTCGAAGGAGGTAATCCGGCACGCACCTATCGTGCGACACCCCTACGGTGTGGGCGCACGGTCTAAGCGACTCCCACACAGCGACACATCAGCTACCGCTATGCGTCACGTTGGCCTCGATCAGATCCTCCACTTCCTTCGCCGAGAATCCGAGCGCCTCCAGGATCGCATGGGTTTCCGTGCCGAGGGCCGGCGTTGGCGGGCCCGGCCGGAAGCCTTCACCATCCAGCGAGACCGGCGGCGCCAGCACCTTCACAGGGCCGGCAGTCGGGTGCTCGAGAATGTGGAACATGCCGTTCGCCGCGGCTTGCGGATCGTCGAAGAGCTCGACTGGAAACTTCACCGACGAGACCGGCACGCCGGCTTGGTTCAGGACCGTGATCCACTCCGCGCTCGGCTTCGACTGCATGACGACTTCGGCCTCGATGCGTAGCGCGTCGTAGTGATCCTTCCACTGCACATCGTCGAGGGCTTCGAGCGCGGGGTCGGTCAAGCCGATGGCCGCGATGAATTTCACGCGCAAGGCATGGCTGCCACAGGCAATCGCGATGACGGCGTCTGCCGTCTCGTAGGTTCTGAAATAGACTTTCGCAAGGGGCAGGGAGCGGGCGCTCGGCATCCCAGCTGCCTGCTCGGCATATGGAGCGCCTGCGGCACGCTGCTCGGCCAAGCGTGCCAGAATCTTACTGTGGGCCGGGCCATCCTGTTCCTCGGAGCGTGTCAGCTGGTTGTTGGCCAAGGTCATTGCCGCCTGCATCAAGGAGGTATCGACGATACCGCCGGTTCCGGTTCTCTCGCGCCGTAGCAGCGCAGAAGCGATGCCGAACGCCAGTGACATCGCGCACATGTAGTCGGCACTGAC
>JAPULC010000219.1 GCA_027295305.1 Gammaproteobacteria bacterium | reverse complement strand
TTGCGATCTCAGTGAGAATCGCAGGATCGTCGATGGTGGAAGGCACGGTATATTCTTCGCCGTCGGCAATTTTGCGCAACACCTGTCGCAGAATCTTGCCGGAGCGCGTCTTCGGCAGTCGATCGACCACGAAGGCCCGCTTGAAATTTGCGAACGCGCCAACGGATTGTCGAATCATCTTCACGAGCTCTTGCTCGAGCACTTCGTGCGCGATGTTGACGCCGTCCTTGAGCAGCACCAGCCCCACCGGCACCTGGCCGCGATCGACGTCTTTGGCACCGATGACGGCGCATTCTGCAACCGCCGGGTGTGCGGCGATCACTTCTTCGAGCTGGCCCGTAGAGAGTCGATGGCCTGCTACGTTCATGACGTCGTCGATGCGACCCATGATGTACACGTAGCCCTCTTCGTCACGATAGCCCTCGTCGCCAGTGAGGTAATATCCAGGAAAGCGACTGAAGTATGATTCGACGAAGCGATTGTGATCGCCCCACACGGTTGGCAGCGCCCCCGGTGGCAATGGCTCGCGAATCACCACATTGCCCTCCTGGTTCGCTGGCACTTCCGAGCCATCGTCACTCAGTATCCGCAGGTCGTATCCCGGCACCGGCAGGCTCACCGACCCTGGTTTGGTTTCTTTGAGCTCGACGCCGGCCATGTTGGCGCAGATGGCCCATCCCGTCTCCGTCTGCCACCAGTGATCGAGCACTGGAACGTCCACGAGCTCCTTCAGCCAGAAGTACGTGGGCGGATCTAGTCGCTCCCCTGCCAGAAACAGATATTTCAATGAGGAGATGTCGTACTTCTCGAGCAGCTTCCCTTCCGAGTCTTCCTTCTTGATGGCTCGAAAGGCGGTGGGCGCAACGAAGAACGACTTGACCGAGTGATCCTGCATCACGCGCCAGAACACGCCCGCATCCGGGGTGCGCACCGGCTTGCCCTCGAACATGACCGACGTGCAGCCCTTTATCAGCGGTCCATAGACGATGTAGGAGTGGCCCACGACCCAGCCCACATCGGAATACGCCCAGAAGACGTCCCCTGCGTCCACACCGTACACGGCAGACATGCTGTAGTTCAGCGCAACCGCATGACCGCCGTTGTCCCGCAGCACCCCCTTTGGCTTTCCGGTGGTCCCCGACGTGTAGAGGATGTAGAGGGGATCGGTGGCATCGACTTCCACGATGTCTGCCGGTGCTGCCGATGCCTCGACCTCGCGCCAGTCGAGATCGCGCCCCGAGATCATCTCCGCGTGGGCCTGCTCGCGTTGAAGAATCACACAGTGCTCGATCGGGTGGACCGCCATGTCGATGGCAGCATCGAGGAGCGGTTTGTACGCGATGACCTTTTCGAACTCGATTCCGCACGACGCCGACAAGAGCACTTTCGGCTTTGCATCGTCGATACGGATGGCGAGCTCGCGGGACGCAAATCCGCCGAACACGACCGAGTGGATGGCGCCAAGTCGAGCGCAGGCGAGCATGGCGATCGCAGCTTCCGGCACCATGGGCATGTAGATGATGACGCGATCGCCCTTCTCGACACCGAGCCCCTTCAGCACCCCCGCGAAGCGGGCGACGTCATCGGTCAGCTCTGAAAAGGTGTAGGTGCGCACTACACCGGTCGCGGGTGAGTCGTAGACCAGCGCGGCTTGTCCACCACGTCCGGCATCCACGTGGCGATCCAACGCAAGCCAGGCGGTGTTCAGCTTGCCTCCGGAATACCAGCGATGCGCACCGTTCTCGTCGTCAGACAGAATCGTCTCGGGAAACCGAAACCAGTCGATCTCACGGGCTCTTTCTTCCCAGAACCCCTGGGGATCAGACAGCGAGCGCCGATACTGCGATTCGTAACTCATCTAGGGCGACAAGAAATGGAACTCGTCACCGACGGCGACGCGCGCGGCCCCTTTGACGCGCCATCAACCTGCGCAGATCCGCGTCACTTGGTTTCGCGGCCATGAGCTCCCGATACACCTTCGATCGCTTGCTGATCTTCTTGTGCTTGATGTAGAAGTCGACGGCTTTACGCCACGCCCCCTCCAAGCCGTGCAGATTGATCGACACCGTGGTGTTGACGATCTTATTGTCCAGCGTCGACATGATGCCGATCTGAAACACCGGTGTCCTGGTGCCGCTCTTCTCGGTCTTCATCCGGAAGAGAATGCCGCGTACTCGCCCCTTACCCTCGATCTCCACGTCTTTGGACGCGCGATCCTTGGCCTGCTGCTGGCGGCGCGCGAGCTCAGCGTCGCGCAGATCCGCCTTGCGCTTGATCGTGGCCCGTTTCGGTCCCCGAATCCGCCTTCCATCCTCCTTCAGCGAGAAGTACTCCTGGTAGGTCTTGCCATCGATCTGGCGCCGCACGCGGTAGCCGTGAAATCTCGGGGTATCCAAGAGTTCGACACTCATAATCCTTCCTCGCTCATCCCCTGTTGTTCTCTGCCGAATTCACCCGTGAATTGCACCGCTCTCGGCCAGCCGTGCTATTTCGTCCTCGGAGCAGCCGAGCTCGCTCAAGATCTCGGTAGTATCCGCACCCGGTGACTTCGCACTGCCCCTGACCTGCGCAGGGGTGCGGCTGAAACGTGGCGCAGGTGCGGGCTGCACCACGCCGTCGATCTCTACGAACGTCGACCGATACTGATTGTGAGGATGTTGTGGGGCCTCGAAGATAGAAAGCACCGGCGCAAAGCAAACATCGCTCCCCTCCATGATTTCGCACCACTCATCACGCGTCTTGGCGCGAAACACCTGCTCCAGCTCTTGTTTGTACTCGGGCCAGCGCGAGCGATCCATCTGATCGCCAAAGCGATCAGAGTCCAGTCCCCCCTTCTCCACGAGCAGCGCATAGAACTGCGGCTCGATGGAGCCCACACACACAAATTTCCCGTCTTTGGTCTCGTAGGTATCGTAAAAGTGAGCACCGCTGTCGAGCATATTGGTGCCGCGCTCGTCGTTGAATCCCCCACCTGCACCCATGGAGAAGAACATGGCCATCAGCGCCGCGGTCCCGTCCACCATGGCGGCGTCGACCACCTGACCCTTCCCTGAGCGCTCGGCCTCCAGCAATCCACACACGAGCCCGTAGGCCAACAGCATGCCACCACCGCCGAAGTCACCAATCAGATTGAGGGGCGGCACCGGACGCTCGCCCTTACGTCCAATAGCATGCAGCGCCCCGGCAAGACCGATGTAGTTGATGTCGTGACCCGCAGCCTGAGCGAGAGGCCCTTCCTGCCCCCAACCGGTCATGCGTCCGTATACGAGCTTCGGGTTGCGCGCCATGCAGTCTTCCGGTCCGAGCCCCATTCGCTCGGTAACCCCCGGACGAAATCCTTCGAACAGCGCATGCGACTTCTCACACAGGCGTAGAACGAGCTCGACGCCCTCCGGCTTTTTCAAGTCGATGGCAATGGAACGGCGATTGCGAGCCAAGACATCCCGAGGCCGACGCGGCTCACCCGCGATCCGATCGACCCGAATCACGTCAGCGCCCATGTCAGACAGCATCATGCCGCAGAAGGGTCCGGGACCAATCCCTGCCAGCTCGATGATCCTGAACCCCGCGAGAGGACCCACGGCTGACTCCTTTCGACAGACTCCCGCCGTTAGTTTAACCACGTTTTAGAACTCAAATACAATCCGATGCACACACCGAAAACGCGGCACCCCTCCGGAGCCTCGCCAGAGCGACGCCGTTCGCGTTCTTGTGCATCGGCTAGTTTCCGTCAGGTAACTAGCACCGGGGCATGGATGCCGCGGCAGCCGGGGGCGGCTGCCGTTGCAAAAACCGCCCTTCGCGGAGCCTTTTACGGAAGAGCGCGCAGCAAAAAGAAAGGGCCTGGGAGCGAAGGCGAATTTACTTCGCCGCAGCGTGGGAAGAAAGTCGCCTGGACGGCGAATTTCTGGACTTGAACTAGGTCACCGACTTCAACGCGGGAGCCTGTTCGTCAGCCGGATGGTTGAACTGCAATTCGGCATAACGAGCATAGAGCGAGCTTCGTCCCAACAGCTCGGTATGGGTCCCCACGTCAACTACCTCACCGAGGTCCAGTACCACGATGCGGTCGGCATTCATCACCGTCGCAAGCCTGTGTGCCACTATCAGCGTGGTGCGATCTCGCGCAAGCTGTGAAACCGCGGCCTGCACCGCCCGCTCGCTTTCCGCGTCCAGCGAGCTCGTCGCCTCGTCCAGCAGAAGCAGCGGCGGATCCTTGAGAATCGCGCGAGCGAGCGCAATACGTTGCCGTTGGCCACCCGAAAGCTGGGCGCCGCCCTCGCCGATGTGCGTATCCAGTCCCTGCGGGAGCGCGTCTGCAAATTCCGCAACGTGGGCAGCCTCCGCGGCGTCTCGAACCTGCGTCGGATTCGCCTCGGGGCGACCGTAACGAATGTTCTCGACCACCGTTCCAGTGAAGAGAACCGGCTCCTGCCTCACCAAGCCCACGTTCGCGCGAAGCTCGGCCGGATCGAGGCGTCGCAAATCGATACCATCCAGACGAATAGCCCCCCCGTCGGGGTCGTAGAACCGCAGTATCAGATCGAAGAGCGTCGACTTTCCGCCCCCCGACGGGCCGACGATGGCGACCGCCTCCCCGGCGGCGACGCTCAGATTCACTCCCCGCAGCACCATGACCTCAGGTCGGGACGGGTAGCTGAACCGCACGTCATCGAACACGAGATCGCCCTTCACCGGCATCGATAGCGATTGTGGATGTGCAGGCCGAGCGATGGTCGCCTCAGCGTGGCGAAGCTCCATCAAACGCTCCACCGCACCGGCCGCGCGTTGCAACTCGCCGATCACTTCACTCAACGCCCCCACCGAACCCGCAACGACGAAGGCATAAAAGATGAAGGCGGCGAGGTCCCCAGGAGTGGTGCGGCCGCTCAACACATCCTGCCCACCCACCCAGAGCATCGTGGCAATGGATGCAAGCACCAGCAGCATTGCGAGCGCGGTGAGCCATGCACGCTGAGTGATCCGCTGCTTTGCCACCTGAAAGGCCCGATCCACGCGGCTCGCTAGATTGGCACGGTCAAGCGCCTCGTGGTTGAACGACTGCACCGTCTTGATGTTACGCAACACCTCGCCTACGTAGGTCCCGACATCGGCGATGGTGTCCTGACTCGAACGCGAGAGCATTCGCACGCGACGACCGAAAATAACGATGGGCGCCACCACCAGCGGAGCAAACAGCACGACGATGCCGGAGAGCTTGGGATTGCTAATCACCAGCAACGCGAGTCCACCGATGAACATCAGCACATTTCTGAGTGCGATGGACACCGACGAGCCGATGACGTTTTGCAGCAATGTCGTATCGGTGGTCACCCGCGTCTGGATCTCCGAGGCGTGATTGGAATCGAAGAAGCCGGGATCCAATCCAACGATGTGATCGAACACATCCTTGCGAATGTCGGCGCTCACCCGCTCGCCCACCCAGGACACGAGATAGAACCGCACAAAGGTACCCGCGGTCAAAATCAGCACCAGAATCACGAAAATTCCGATGGAGCGAACCAGCACGTCGGCACTGCCGGCGGCGAAGCCCTCGTCGATCAAGATCCTGAGGCCCTGACCGATGGAGAGCGTGATACCAGCAGTGACGATCAAAGCCAACGTCGCCCCCAACACCGCACGCCAGTATGGCTTGAGGTAGCGCAACGCGTGCGCGAGGCTTTTCAGATCGCGACTGGGTGCCCGGTCGATGCCTTCGAGATCCATCACGATATCCAAAATACGAGGCATGGATTATAACGACGAATCATTGCGTTGAATTCGATGGGGATTCCTGATCAAGTAGGAGGCATGAGCGGAGAGATTCTCGAACACATCGAGCTCGAGACAGGCGATGAACCAAGCGCCGCCGTCATCTGGCTGCATGGTCTCGGCGCCGACGGCCACGATTTCGAGCCCATCGTGCCGCTGCTCGAGTTGCCGGACGCGCTGGCCGTCAGATTCATCTTGCCGCACGCTCCTGAGCGAGAGGTGACCATCAACAATGGCGTGCGAATGCGCGCCTGGTACGACATGAATCCGAGTCAGGGGCACGCGGACATCAAGGAGAGCGCGCTGCAGATCGAAGCGCTCCTCGAGCGTGAGATCGAACGCGGGCTGTCATCACGGCGCCTGATTCTGGCAGGATTCTCCCAAGGCGGCGTCATAGCCCTTCAGACGGGCTTGCGCTACCGTCGACCCCTGGCGGGGATTCTTGCGCTTTCGACCTACCTTCACGATCACGCACGCCTCGCGGATGAGTACAGCTTCGAGAACCTGGACACCCCCATCATGATGGCCCATGGGCTGATGGATCCCATGATTCAGATCGCCCGCGGGGTGAGCGCGCGCGAAGAGCTTTTCAAGCTCAACTACAAAGTAGAGTGGTTCGAGTACGCCATGGGTCACGAAGTGTGCCCCCAGGAAATCGCAGACATCAGTCGTTGGCTGACTTCGCGCCTGACGTGAAGCTCGAGCTGCGATGCGCTACGCGGTCGCAATGGCTCGACGCCGTGCGTGGGGACTTCGGCCGGTTTCTGCAGGACCACGCAGCCTGCGAAGCCAAGGCATCGGCCATGGCGATTCACATTGCGAAGCACTATCCCGACAAGATCGACATCGTCGAGGCGATGACGGAGCTGGCCGTCGAAGAGCTGGCCCACTTTCGAGACGTGGTGCGGCGCTTGCATGCCGAGGCACTGACTCTCGCCCCGGATACACCCGACGCCTACGTCAACGCGCTGTTGAGCCACATGCGCCGCGGACGTGAGCCCTTCATGCTCGATCGGCTCCTGATCGCGGCCATCGTCGAGGCGCGCGGGCACGAACGATTCGCGCTTTTGGCACGAGCACTCGACGAGGGGGAGTCGAAGCGTTTCTACGAGAGCATCAGCCGCTCGGAAGCGCGTCATTACCAACTGTTCCTCGATCTGGCCCTCGCTCACTTCGACACCTCCGAGGTCGGAGCACGACTGGACGAGCTACTCCGCATAGAGGCGGACATCGTGAACGCACTTCCCAACAGGGCGGCGCTTCACTGAGAGGAGGCGCCGCCGATCGGACGACGTGATCGCGTGACCGATAGCTATCTCGAACACCACGCCGAGCCCGAAGCAAGCCTTGCGACGGCGCTCGTTTCCGGCGCAGATTTCCATCACGCGGTGGTGATCCCAGCGTTCGACGAGCCCGTGTCGATGCTCGAGGATGTGTTCGCCCGGGTGGGCTCGTTGGCAAATACCCTCCTGGTTGTCGTAGTCAATGTGCCCGAAGGCGCGAGCGACGCTGCGGCAACACGTACGCGAGAGCTCGTGCGACGACTCACGGAGCATCAGCTCGGTCGGCAACGACACGATCGCCTCTCCCTCGGCGAATGCCGGCAGCTGGCCGGCGCAAGCCTCCTGCTCGTCGACCTCTGCGACTCACATCGACCGAGCAGGCGCCAGGGTGTGGGTCGCGCCCGCAAAGCGGGTACGGATATCGCGTACGCACTCTGGGCGCGCGGCTTGTTGAAGTCACCGTGGGTGCACGTGACCGATGCGGATGTGGAGCTGCCGCCCGGCTATCTCGACATCGAACCCCGATGTCGCGACGTCAGCTGTGCGATCTATCCATTCACTCACGGAGACGCGGCGTTGGCGTACGAGCTTCGACTTCGCCTTTATGTATTGGGGCTCGCGCGCGCTGCTTCACCCTATGCATTTCACACCCTCGGCAGCCTCCTCAAGGTCAGCCTTGCGCACTACGGCAAGGTGCGCGGTTTTCCAAAGCGCGCCGCCGGCGAGGACTTCTATCTCCTCAACAAACTCGCGAAGAGCGGTTTCATCGAGAACCTCGTCAGCCCGCCGCTGCGCCTCTCGGATCGTGCCTCGTCACGCGTGCCGTTCGGCACGGGACCGGCAATCTCTGCCATGGCAGACGGCAGACCCCTGGATTATCCAGTGTACGACCCTCGGCTCTTCGGGCTCCTGACGCCGTGGCTGCGCCACCTCGACTCGCTCTGGGACCAACGCGAGGAAGTGGCCACCCGCGGAACGATTGCCTGGCTTGGCGAACATGGCGTCGCCGGGCCCATGCTCGATGCACTCGCCGCCTTGGACGTAGATCAGATATTTCGACGAGTGTGCGCTCAATGCCGCAGGCCCGAGCACCTCGCCCGCCAGCTGCATACGTGGTTTGACGCCTTCAAGACCATGCGCACCCTTCATCGCGTTCGCGCAGCGGGCTATGACGATGTTCCGCTGCACCGGGGGTTGCAGGAGGTGCTGGAATCGGACGCGCTGCGGGGTGCGTCCCTCGAGGAAATCTGCACCCATATCGCATCCCGGGAGCCTCGCGGCGTGGCGATGGGACTAGGCCCGCGTTGAAATGTCGGCCTCAGCTCGCGTCCGGCTGTCTAGTGGCCAGTGGCAGCTAATTGGGTACTGGACGCGTGATGCATCGGACGTGAGGGCAAGGCGCGTCGACGAACAGTGGCGGGCTCCACGGGAGGAGACGCAACGCCGCCATCGCGTTCGAGGCGCGCGCAGGCAGTATCGAATTGGCTGCTACTGGCTACTCGATTGCGCTGCTGGTGTCGACGCCTATCATTGACCACATGATCGCAACAGCAGATTCCTGCCATATCCTCCTAATATTAGAGACAATTCGTCGTGTAATCCGGGGCACCTGCAATCATGGCAGTTCTCGCAAGATAGCCATCTAGACGATGCGATGGCCATAGAACTTCCCGACAATCCAGATCTCGCCTGGGACCTAGACGAGATCATCAACCGCCAGCAGGCGGAACAGTTCGTCATGCAGTTCGAGACGACGCTGTGCGTCTACTCGGGCACGGTGGAGCAGCTCTACAGCAACTATCACATCTTCTTCCCGAGCGACGCGGGCAGGAAGATGGTGATCCTCCCCGATCCCGGCGCGTACCACGACACGTTCCATGGGGTGCATCCCGAGTCGGTGACCGAGACGGGTCTATACGTGGTACCGGGCGAGCTCATTGGCCGCTCGGGACTCTACGTCACCAACCTGCTCAAAGACCGTCGCATGGGACCGCGTCAGATCCCGTTCGAGCAAGGCATGCGCAAGATCATGACGCGCCGACCCGGCCATGATCCGTTCCTGCCAGTGCTGGCCAAGGGCGACCTCAGGGAGTTTGAACAGCGCTGGCCGGTACTTCACCTGCACCGCATCGAGCTCAGCAAGCTGATGGACCGATCCGCCCTCGAACGTAAAGGTATTCAGGACGTGGTCATGGAGAAGATCGAAGAGCTCTTCGACAGTCAACGCCACTCGTGAGTCCCCTCGCGCGCCGCATTGCGTTATCGATTCTGATCGTCGGCGCTGTCGGCATCTCATGGTCACGCGTGTTCGACGACCACGCCGTCGGCGAGACTCGCGCTGCGTTCAAGCACGCATTGGTGGCATTCGCGACTGCGCGAGCGTTGAACGCCGCCATATCTGTGGTGCAAGGCACCGAGGTCGCGCTGCAGCCGGCGGGCGTAGGCGTCATCGTGACGGCGGGCCAAGTGTTGGACCCGTTGAACGATCTGGTGGAACGTTTCTCCTGGGTGATGCTCGTGTGTGCAGTTTCTCTCGGCGCGCAAATCGTGGTGCAGGAAGTGGCGATGTCGGGCTGGTCGAACGCAGTGCTGAGCATGGCTGCCTTCCTTGCGCTGGCCACATTCGCCATCGCACACCGATGGCGATTGCCATCGGCGCAAGCCGGCGAAAAGTTCCTGGTGGGCTTCGTGATACTCCTGACATTTCTCCGCTTCATCGTCGCGGGCGCTGCAGTGGTGAGCCACGCCATCGGCGAGCAGTTTCTCAGCGAGCGCCGCGATACGGCGGTGGAATATCTCGTGACAACCCAGTCTCAGCTCAAAGCACTCGACTCACCGCGCACGTCGGACGACTCGCGCTCCTGGCTCGAGAGCATCACTGAATACGCCGAGGCGCAGCTTCGATGGGTCGACATCGAAGAGCGCGTCTCCCAACTAGGCGACGTGATCGAGCGGGCAGTGGAGGAAGTCATCAATCTGATCGTGGTGTTCACGCTCCAGGCCATCTTGCTTCCCCTGGCGACGTTGCTGGCGGGCGGCGCTATCCTGCGCCGGCTTCAGATCTGGCGCTGAGCAAATCGAATAAAGGCGTGCCAGGCACAAATTTCCCTTGGAGGGCATGCTGGTGCAGCATTCCCAACAAACTGTGCCTGGCACGATTTTGCAGCCCTATTTCTGTCAGATGGTATCCGTGAACCGGCAGCGTCGCGTGAAGTACGGGTATGACCCCTAGGGATTTGCGATAACATACGCGCCGCAATTTCCCGGGACAGATCAAAGGTGTCTCACAAGGTTTTCATCGACGGTCAGGCCGGCACTACGGGCCTGGAGATTCACCGGCGTCTCGCGATGCGCGATGACCTGGAGATGCTGCACATCGATTCAGCGCAGCGGAAATCGTCCACCGCGCGTCGGGCGCTCATCAATGCGGCCGACGTCGTCATTTTGTGCCTGCCCGACGATGCGGCCCGGGAATCCGTGGCGCTGGTATCGGACCCCGACGTCAAGGTGCTCGATGCCAGCACCGCCCATCGCGTGCACGACGACTGGGTCTATGGTCTGCCGGAGCTCGCGCCCGGGCAGCGCGAGGCGATTGCGGCTGCCTCCCGCGTCAGCAATCCGGGCTGCTACGCCCAGGGATTTATCCTGCTGGTGCGGCCGCTGATCGGAGCGGGGCTGTTGTCTCCCGCGCAGCCTCTGAGCATGCACGCCATCTCAGGCTATTCGGGCGGCGGGCGCCAGATGATCGAGCGCTACGAGGCACGAGCGCAAGAGCAACCCACCGAGCTGTGGCACGCAAGATCCTACGCTCTCGATCTCTCGCACAAGCATCTCAGCGAGATGCGTGAGTACGCCCGCATCGACCACACCCCGATCTTCTCGCCCACCGTCGGGCACTACTATCGTGGGATGGTCGTCCACGTGCCGATATTCGCAAGTCAGCTGAGCGCACCCGCGACACCCGCGTCACTGACGCAGGTGCTGGCCGAGCACTATTCGAAAGAAGCGCTGGTCAACGTGGTGGCCGAGCCCGAAGCGCTTCTCGAGCATGGCCAGCTTCCACCCGAGGGCATGAATTACACCAACGGCATCGAGCTCATGGTGTTCGGTAACGAGGAACGAATGCTGCTCACCGCACGAGCCGACAATCTGGGCAAGGGGGCTTCCGGGGCTGCTGTCCAGAACCTCAATCTCATGCTGGGTATCGAGGAGCTACGCGGCCTCCTCACGGCAGGCGAATGAATCCATGAAGCGGCTCGAGGCCATTGGCACGGAGGCGCTGCGCACGCTGGAAGCTCGACTTTCCGACGAGCATGCAGCCCTCTCGCGCAAAGGCCTCCATCTCGACCTCACCCGGGGCAAGCCCGGCACAGACCAGCTCGAGCTATCCAATGTGCTCGACGGCATTCTGCAGGGGGATTACCGGGCCGAAGATGGCACGGACGTGCGCAACTACGGCAATCTGCTCGGAATTCCGGAAGCCCGTCGCCTCGGCGGGCTCATCATGGACATCGAGCCAGAGCTGGTGCTCGCCGGGGGCAACTCGAGCCTGTTGCTGATGTATCTCTACGTCGAGACGGCACATCTGTTCGGCGCCGCGGGACCCGACAGCAGCTGGCGCGATGAAGCGGAGTCGGCGGATGAGCGTGCCCAAGCGCGGGTGAAATTTCTGTGTCCCGTTCCGGGCTACGATCGTCACTTCACCATCTGCGAGAGCCTCGGCATTGAGATGATTGCGGTGCCCATGCTGGAGACGGGGCCCGACATGGACAAGGTGGAAGCATGCGTGCGGTCCGATCCGCTGGTGAAAGGCATCTGGTGCGTCCCGAAGTACTCGAATCCCACCGGCATCACCTACAGCGCCGAGGTTGTGGCACGCTTTGCGCAGCTCGGAAACATGGCAGGTCCGCACTTTCGAATCATGTGGGACAACGCCTATGCAGTGCACGATCTCGCCTCCCCCGGGGACGAACTCGCGAACATCGTGCCACTGGTGCGCAAGGCGGGAACCGAAGATTCCCTCGTCATTTTCGCCTCCACCTCTAAGATCACCTACGCTGGGGGGGGCGTGGCCTATCTCGCGACCTCTGCCGCCAATCTTCAGGTGTTCGAACGCCGCCTGTCTGCGATGATCGTGAGCTTCGACAAGGTCAACCAGTTGCGCCACGCACGGCTTCTTCCGGACATGGACGCATTGCATCGACAGATGCGGAGGCAATCCGAGCTCGTGCATCCCCGCTTCGAACACGTCCTCAGCGCCCTCGAGCGCGAACTGGGGGGCAGCGGTCTCGCCGAGTGGACCCGGCCCCACGGGGGTTATTTCATCTCCGTGGACGTGATACCCGGGCTCGCGCGTGAGACGGTCGCCCTTGCGGGCAAATCCGGGCTCGAGCTCACCCCGGCGGGGTCAACCTATCCTCTGGGTCACGATCCACAGGACCAGAACATTCGCATCGCCCCGACGTTCGCAACCCCCGACGAGATCGATCGCGCGATGGACGTGTTCGTGCTTTGCGTGAAGCTCGCCGCGGTTCGCCAACGCCTCGCAAAAGGACAGGACGCCAGGTGAGTCAAAACCACTGGACCATCGAAGATTTTCAAGTAGCCGCCCTCGAGGGCAAGGACCGCTTTCACGACTTTGCATTGTCAGAGCCGTTGATGCACGCCATCGCCGACCTCGGGTTCGAGTATTGCACCCCCGTTCAGAGTGAAGTCCTGCCGTTCAGCCTCTCGGACTACGACGTCACCGGACAGGCGCAAACCGGCACTGGAAAAACCGCGGCCTTTCTCATCACCATCCTGACCCATCAGTGGGAAAACCCACGGGATAATGCAGCGCCGGGCACTCCCCGTGCGCTGATTCTCGCCCCCACCCGAGAGCTCGCCATGCAGATCGGCGGGGACTCAGAGGATCTAGCACGCCATCTAGGCACCGGAACTCAGGTCGTTGTCGGAGGCATCGACTTCGAGCGACAGCGGCGCGCATTGGAGAGCGACATCGTCGACATCGTCGTGGCCACTCCCGGGCGTCTCATCGACTTCATGCAGCGACGGGTGGTGAACCTGAGACAAGTCGAGATTCTCGTGATCGACGAGGCCGACCGCATGCTCGACATGGGCTTCATACCGGACGTGCGCCGGATCGTCGCCCAGACACCTCGCCGACACAATCGCCAGACCATGTTTTTCAGCGCAACATTCAACAAGGCCGTGCTGGAACTCGCCTCTCAATGGACGGTGGAGCCCATTCACGTCCGCGTGGATCCCGAACAGTTGGCGCCAGACGCGGTACACCAGAAAGTGTATCTGACCACCAGGCACGACAAGTTCCGGATGCTGTTCAATCTGATCAACCAGCAAGAGCTGACCCGTGTGATCGTTTTCAGCAATCGGCGCGACGAGACACGCCGTATTCACGACCGTCTGGTGGCGCTGGGAGTGGACTGTGAAATGTTGTCAGGCGAGGTACCGCAGCGCAAGCGCATGTCCACACTCGAGCGGTTCAAGAGCGGCAAGATCAAAGTATTGGTGGCCACCGATGTGGCCGGTCGCGGCCTCCACGTCGAGGGCGTCAGCCACGTCATCAATTACAATCTGCCCGATGATCCGGAAGACTACGTGCACCGGATAGGCCGCACGGGTCGAGCGGGCGAGGAAGGCACGTCCATCAGCTTCGCGTGTGAGGATGACGGGTTCATGCTGCCTCGCATCGAGGCCCTCCTCGGGACCTCTCTCGACTGTCAGCATCCCCCGGAAGAGTTGCTGGTGCCGCTCCCCGCGGATAAGCGCCTCGCCCGCACAGAATCAATGCGCAAGGATCCCCGGCTAAGACGCCCTCGCCGATCGAGATGAGATCGGCAGGTTACCTCCTCTGGTCACCCAATCGCCGTCCCTGGCAATTTCCTCTCACGGCTGCCGCGGCATCCCCGCCCCGGAGCGGGTTTCCGGACGGAAAACAGCCAGTTCTCGTCCTGCAATTCGCCGTCCGGCGGGGCAATCTCGATAGGGAGCTCATACGATGAATCGAAATGCCGCGCTCTCGCTTTGTATCATGTGCACTGTTTACATCATGTGCACCGTGTCGGCGCCACTCCATGCAGCAGACTGTGTGCCCCCCAAAATCACCGTCAGGGGCCAGGCCGAGATCCAGGTCCCTGCCGACTCCGCGCGCTTCAATGCGGCCGTCGTGACCACAAATAGGGATGCTACTGAAGCGCTGGACGAGAACAATCGTCGAGTGGAACAGGTGATCGACGCCCTCGAGCAGGCGGGCATCGAGGACACCCAGATCGAGACGGGGCGCTTCAATCTGCTTCCCGTCTTTGCACCACGCCCGCCCCGTGCCGAGCCGGGCTGGCAACCGGAGATCGTCGGGTTCACCGTGCGAAATCAGGTGCTGGTTCGAACACGCCATCCGACCGCCCTGGGAGAGCTGATCACCGCCGCCAATAGCGCCGGTGCGAACGCAATCGACAACCTCACGTTCGATCTCCACGATCCCGCGCCCTATCGTGGACAAGCAATCACGGAGGCGACGCGCAATGCGCTGGCCGACGCGAAGGTCGCAGCCGACGCAGCGCACGTAAAGCTTGGTGGCATCGTCGCCATCGATGTCGAACGTGCGCCGAGCGTGAGACCGATCCAGGCCACCGCTCTCATGAGCATGGCCGCCGAGCGCACTCCGGTTCCCGTGCAGCCCGGACAGGTGAGCGTCCACGCGTTCGTGACCGTGACATTGGAAATCGCACCGTGAGCGAGATTCGGACAATCGGGGCGTTATCTGGAAGACCTGTTGGTATGGCCGCAGGAGGCATTGATGACTAATCCACGAGCCGCGGTGATCCAGATGTGCTCGACCCCTGACGTCGAGAGCAATCTGGAGGTTGCCTCGCGACTCGCCCGTGAAGCCACCGAGATGGGCGCCGACATGGTGCTCTTTCCGGAGGCATTTGCGTTCATCGGCCCGAGGCGAGAGAAAGCGCGAATCCTCGAGCCGCTACCCCAGGGCGGTCCGATTCTCGAGCACTGCCAGAACCTCGCGCGAGAGCTTGGACGTGAGCTGGTGCTGGGAGGCTTTCACGAGCGGTGCGCGCACGACGAAGCACGATCGCGTAATACGTGCGTGCACCTCGGAGCGGACGGCGAGATCCGAACGCTGTATCGCAAGATCCACCTGTTCGACGTGGACCTCGCCGACGGAACGCGGCTTCACGAATCGAGCGAGACGGAAGCAGGAGACCGAGCCGTGGTGGCCGACAGCGCAATCGGCGCGCTCGGGCTCAGCGTCTGCTATGACGTGCGCTATCCGGCGCTGTATCAATTACTCGCCGAGCGCGGCGCGATCGCGGTGACGGTGCCGTCTGCATTTACGATGACCACCGGAAAAGATCACTGGCACGTGCTGCTTCGGGCGCGCGCAATCGAGTGCCAGGTCTATGTTCTAGCGCCCGCGCAATTCGGCAACCACTATGGCAAACGTGTCTCCTACGGTCACGGGCTGATCGCTGATCCCTGGGGCTGCGTGGTCGCGCAATGCAGCGACGGCGAAGGGGTAGCCATCGCCGAGATCGACCCCGAGCGGGTCGCAAGAGTGCGCTGTGAGTTGCCGAGCCTCGCCAATCGTCGGGAATTTACATGAATCGAATCGGCATCGTACCCATTGCCATGGTCATAGCAGTGATCGACGATGGCGCCTTTGCGATCGAGCACCTGACAATCGAGCCCTGATCATGGCCCAGACCAATCTCCCCGCCGCCGGATTCATGCTCTTCGTCGCGACGTTCGTCGTGGTCGTCGCAGGCATCAAGGCCGCAGAAGCCATCATGGTTCCATTTCTACTGGCTGCGTTCACGGCGACCATCGCTGCCACGCCGGTGTTCTGGCTGAACAGGCGCGGTGCGCCCATATGGGTCGCGGTGCTGCTGGTAATTCTCGGAATGATCGCCGCCGCCACCGCGGTGGGTGCGCTCGTCGGCGCTTCGATCAATAAGTTCATGGCGAATCTACCGACGTATCAGGCGCGTCTGGATGAGATGACCACCGGCACGATCGAGTTTCTCTCCGGCTTCGGCATCGACATCTCCGCTTCGACGATTGTGAATTACTTCGATCCGGCGATCGCCATGGCGATGGTGGGGCGTACTCTCTCGGGGTTCGGCGGCGTGCTTTCCAACGCGTTCCTGATCCTTCTCACAGTGATCTTCATTCTGCTCGAGGCTTCGAGCTTTCCTCGCAAGCTGCGCGAGACGCTCAGTGATCCACAGTCGCAGATGCCGTACTTCCAGCGTTTCACCGAGACGGTCAATCGGTACATGGCCATCAAGACGACCATCAGCCTCGTCACGGGGGGGTTGATCGCGGGCTTTCTTGCCGTGCTCGGCGTGGACTTCCCGCTGCTCTGGGGGACGGTGGCGTTCCTGCTGAACTACATCCCCAACATCGGCTCCCTGATTGCGGCGATTCCCGCGGTTCTGATGGCTTTGGTTCAGCTGGGGTTGGGGCCGGCGGTGGTGACCGCGTTCGCATTCGTGGGAGTCAACATTGCGATGGGCACCTTCATCGAACCGCGATTCTTGGGGCGTGGGCTCGGGCTATCGACGTTGGTGGTGTTTCTCTCGCTCGTCTTCTGGGGTTGGGTGCTGGGTCCTGTGGGCATGCTGTTGTCGGTGCCGCTGACGATGACGCTCAAGATCGCGCTGGAGGCCAACCCGGATACACACTGGCTGGCGGTGCTTCTGGGGCCCGAGAGCGATCTTCCACCCATCCCCGAGCCGCAGCCGGAGCAGGAACGCGAAAATGCATGACGCTCGATGTCGCTTCCTGATGGCGGTGGCTTTCACGCTACTGTGGGTCTATGGCGCACCGCTACCTGCGGCGGAGCTCATTACGTCTACCGACGTCGTCTACTGGCGCGAAGACGGACGCGAGACCAGCGGCTTCATCGCACGTCCCATCTCAGGACAGAATCGCCCTGCCATCGTTCTCGTTCACGAGTGGTGGGGGCTCACCGACACCATTCGCGACTATGCACGCCGCTTTGCCGAGCAAGGCTATGTTGCGCTTGCCGTGGATCTCTACGACACAGAGCGTACTGACGATCCCGCTGTGGCGCGACAGCTCATGACCAAGGTAGGGGACGATCAGGAGCGTGCGTTCAGAAATCTGCGCGCAGCGGTCGCGCATCTCAAAACGCATCCCTCGGTGGCCGAGTCCCGCGTGGGGAGCGTCGGCTGGTGCTGGGGCGGCGGATGGTCCTATCAGATCGCGCGGAACAATCTCGGCGTGCGTGCCTCGGTCATTTACTACGGTTTTTTCAATCCCCGAGACGATCTCGCCCAGATGCGCGCACAGATCATTGGCCACTTCGGCGAGAACGACCGCTCCATCCCGGTGGACGATGTACGCTCATTCCAGGCGCGGCTCAACACCCTCGGCGGTAATCACGAGATCTACATCTATCCGAACACCACCCATGGTTTCGCCACCAACCCCCAGGTCTACGACGAGGACGCTGCCACCCTCGCGT
>JAPULC010000218.1 GCA_027295305.1 Gammaproteobacteria bacterium | reverse complement strand
GCGCATCGATCTCGTCTCGGGTGAGCGCGAGTATCTCCTGACCTACGACTGGGACATCGAAGCGGTGGCGCTGTCCGACGATGGCGAAAGTCTCGCCGTCGTGATCAACGAAGATGGGGCGTCACGTCTCGAGGTTCACGCGTTGACCCAAGATGGACGCGTGGCTGGGCAGATTGCCGTGCCTGCGTTGCCCGACGGCATCATCACCCAGCCCGCGTGGCGCGACGATGGTCAGGCCCTCGCCCTCACCTTCGAAAGCGCGCGCCACATTCCCAATGTGTGGTTGATCGACCTCGAATCCGGCACCGCACAGGAGGTCACGCAGGCATCGGCGGGGGATGTGGCGCCATCCATGCTTCCGGAGCCGGAGCTGATTCGCTACACGACGTTCGATGGCCGCGAGATTCCGGCCTATTACTACCGTCCGCTCGACGCGGCACCCGATCGGAAGCTGCCTTGCATGGTGCTCGTCCACGGGGGCCCGGAAGCGCAGAGCCGCCCCGCGTTGTGGGGGCGATACGCAGCGCCTCAGTATCTGCTCGCGCGCGGCGATATTGCCTTGCTCGTGCCCAACGTGCGTGGCTCCACGGGATATGGGCGGGAATATTCCCATGCCGACGACGTCGAGCTGCGCATGGATTCCGTGCGCGATCTGATTGCGGCAATCGATTGGCTGACCGAAGTGGGGGGCGTCGATCCGGAAAGGATCGGGGTCATGGGCGGCTCGTACGGGGGCTTCATGACCCTCGCGGCGATCACCGAGGCGCCCGAGCGCTGGGGCGTGGCCGTGGACTTGTTCGGCATCGCGGATTTCGAGACTTTTCTGAAATTCACGGGACCGTGGCGCCGGCGTCATCGCGCACGTGAATACGGAGAGGATCCCGCGTTTCTCAGAACGATCTCACCCATTCACAAGGCGGATCGAATTCGCACGCCGCTGCTCGTCATCCAGGGCGATCACGACGTGCGTGTTCCGCAGGAGGAGTCGGAGCAGATCGTCGACACCATCCGCGCAAACGACGGCATCGTCGAGTACATCGTGTTTCCCGAAGAAGGCCACGGCATACAGAAGCTGCCGAATCGACTCGAGATGGGTAAGCGCATCGTCGCGTTTCTGGAGGAGCATCTGGTCCCACGCTGATTCTGGTGTGGGAGCGGCTTTGCTTTAAGGAACCTCGAAAAACATTGTGGGAGCGGCTTCAGCCGCGAATGGTGAATCCTGTAAGCCCCATGATTCGCGGCTAAAGCCGCTCCCACACCAGAAGACCAGACCACATGACGCCCGGCAGTCGCGGATGAATCCGCTCCTACGTCGTGCGGCGGTCTTGCACCACTCAATCCTTCTGCGCGTCGAAGACGATGGCGGACAGTTGCATCTTCCCGGGATTGCCGAACGCGGCTTCGAGGGCATCGGCGATGGCCGTCATCACGTCCTTGGGATCACCGCCGCGTTCATGAATCTCCTGGAACAGTGGATTGCCGACACGAGACCTCGTGCGAAGCCCTCGATCGAAGGGATCTCTTTCTCGATGGCGACATGGTGGTGGCTGACGTTGCCAAATCCTGCGGACGACAACGCCGTCTCGATCTCCTCCACATCGTGATAGCTGAATGGCAGCTTGTAGAATGATGGCGGATCGTCCTCGAAGAACTTTGCCGACGTCTCCTGCGCAACGATGCTGAAGGGATTCGCTTCCATCGCATCCCACACGCTGAACAGATAGCGACCGCCGGCGCGAATTGCGCGATGGGCTTCGCGAAACGAGGCAGGCTTGTCCGGGAAGAACATGACCCCGAACTGGCAGGCGATCACATCGAACGATGCGTCTGCGAAGGGCAGCTCCATTGCGTCCACTTCCTGGAAAGTGACCGCCTCGGTTGCGTCGAACTTCTTGCGTGCAACGTCCAACATCGGCGCGTTGAGATCACTGGCGATGAGGCTGCATTGCGCTGAGAGCGCGTCGCGTAGTCGACGCGTGACGATTCCGGTTCCGGCGGCCAGCTCCAACACATCGGTTGGCTGGCTCGCCGCGACCCGTGCCGCCAGGTCCGCTGCGTAATCCACGAAGACATGAGGACCCAATCCCCGGTCGTAGTTCTCGGGGATGCTCCCCACGAACTGAGAAAACGGTTCGCTCATCTGTTCGGATCCGTGCATCTGGGACCACCCAATCGTGCCAGGTCTGGCACGCACTGGGAACCGGGCCATGTGGGCCACGGCCGGGCGTGGTGATGTATCCTTGCCGCTCCGTTTCGGTCGACGGTGCGTTCGCACCATCTGTGGGGGAGTCATCATGAGCGAGATTCGTCGGGTTGCCATCGTCGCGCCACTGCGCACACCGGTGGGTCGGTTTCTGGGTGCCATGCAGTCCATACCTGCAGAGCAGTTGGCCGCAAGCGTGATCAAAGAAGTGGTCGATCGCAGTGGCATCGATCCGGAAAGGATCGACGATGTGGTTTTTGCTCAGGGCTACCCGAATGCCGAGGCGCCGGCCATTGGACGATGGGCAGCCTTGGCGGCGGAGCTTCCGCTGTCGGTACCCGGCTATCAGCTCGACCGGCGCTGCGGGGGCGGGCTTCAGGCCATCGCCAACGCCGCGATGATGGTGCAGACCGGGGCGGCGGACGCCGTGCTTGCCGGGGGTGCCGAGAGCATGAGCAATGTCGAGTATTACTCGACGGACATGCGAGGCGGCGCCCGTGCCGGAACGGTTCAGTTTTACGATCGCCTGGAGCGCGGACGCGAGCGCTCTCAACCGAGCGAACGCTTCGGCCCCATCTCCGGGATGATCGAGACCGCCGAGAACCTCGCCAAGGAATACCAGATCACGCGTGACGAGGCCGACGCCTACGCGGTGAGCTCTCACCAGAAGGCGGCTGCCGCGCAAGTTGCGGGCAAGTTCGACGACGAGATCGTGCCGATATCGGTGCCCCAGCGACGCGGCGACCCCATCACCGTCGACGCCGACGAAGGTGTGCGTCCGGATTCCAATGTCGAATCGTTGGCGCGACTTCGCGCGATCATGGAGGGCGGTGTCGTCACGGCGGGTAATGCAAGCCAGCAGAACGATGCCGCATCCGCCTGCCTGATGGTGGCAGAGGATAAGCTCGCCGAGCTCGGCCTCGAGCCCCTCGGTTACTTCGTTGGCTGGGCCGCGGCGGGCTGTCATCCGGCGACGATGGGCATTGGCCCCGTTCCGGCCGTGGAGAAGCTCTTCGATCGCACCGGACTCGGCTGGGACGATCTCGATCTGGTGGAGCTCAACGAAGCGTTTGCCTGTCAGGTGCTCTCGGTGCTGAAGGGTTGGAACTGGAACGACGAGTCACGACTGAACGTGAACGGGTCCGGGATCTCGCTCGGTCATCCCATTGGCGCCACCGGCGCTCGCATTTTCACCACGCTGCTGCATGAGCTGAAGCGCCGGGGAGGCCGTTATGGACTCGAGACGATGTGCATCGGTGGTGGACAGGGGATTGCGGCCATCGTGGAAAGTGCCGCGCAAGGGTAATCAGGAAACGACGGGGAGAACTGCCATGAAGAAACAGAAAGCGAAGCGATTCGAAAAGCTGTGTGAATGCGCCGAACAATGCCTGTCGCGCTACCACATTCCCGGCGTTGCCATCGGTGTGCTGATTGACGGCGAGATCCAGAGCAGAGGCTTGGGTGTCACCAACACCGATCATCCGTTGCCCGTGGAAGAGGGGACGCTCTTTCAGATTGGTTCGATCACCAAGACCTTCACTGGAACGGTGATCATGCAACTGGTTGAAGCAGGCAAGCTCGAGCTCGACGCCGCGGTAATCGATTATCTGCCGGAGTTCAAAGTGGCGGACGAGGCGACGTCACGGGAGGTGACGATCCGCCATTTGCTGACGCATCTCGGCGGCTGGGACGGGGACCTCTTCGTCGATACCGGAGATGGCGCAGATGCACTGCCCAAGTACGTGGAAGCGTTGGCCGAGTGTGAGCAGCTTGCGCCGCTAGGTAGCGTCTACTCGTACAACAATGCGGGCTTCAGCATGCTGGGAGCGGTGATCGAGGCCGTCACGGGCAAGTCCTATGAGGAGGCGATGGCCGAGCTTCTGCTGGATCCCCTCGGCCTCGAGAACACCTACTTCCGCGCGAAGGACATCATGACCCGCAGCTTTGCAGCGGGGCATTTCCGGGCGTCGGGGGGAGGTGCGACGCCCGCGACACCGTGGGCCCTGGCGCGAAGCGCATTTCCGGCAGGCGGGATCATCTGCGACGTTCACGATCTCCTGACGTACGCGCAGTTTCACATTTCCAATGGCCAATCACGGGATGGCGAACAGCTTCTGAGCAGCGAGTTGATCAAGCGTATGCGGGAGGTCGAATACACCTTCGGTCCCAACCGCCACTGCGGTCTGTCGTGGGCGCTTGGCCGGGTCGGCGACAGGCTGGGGCTGTCGCACGGTGGTGGCACGATGGGGCAGATTTCATTGCTGACCGTGCTTCCGGAGGAAGGCTTCGCGCTTGCGAGTTTCACGAACAGCGGCATGGGAGGGCTCCTCAACGACGAGGTGGTGCGCCTGGCGATGAAGCTCTACTTCGATGATGAGATCCCCCGTCCCGAGCCTGTCGAATGCTCGGTGGACGATCTCGAGGAATTCGTCGGTCGCTACGAACGCGCACACGGCGACATGGAGCTTGCGATTGTCAATGGACGCCTGGTTGCGCAGATGATCTCCACCATGCGATTTCCCAACCAAGACGTTCCGCCGCCGCCCCCCGAACCCCCCTTGTCGTTGACCCTCGCGGAGCACGATCGTCTGTATGTTCAGGATGGCCCCGCACGCGGCGGAGCGTGGGACATCGTGCGAGCACCCGACGGCTCAGTGGGTTGGTTGCGTGTGGGCAGCAGGATCTTTCGCAAGGTCTAGCGCAAAGCCCGCCTACAACTTTCTAAGCGATTCCCTCTGCTCGCCGCGCGGACATGCACGCAAGCTGGCCCTCGCGACGCACGCAGCGGAATTCCACGTAGCCGATCCGGCTCAAGCAATCCTGGTGAACGTCGACGGGAAAACGCCGGGGATCGGCCGGATCGTCATGGGCTTGAGGTTCGACGAAGTCCACGTTAATGATCACTCCGCCGGGTTCGAGCGCTTCGAAGATACGTCGGTAGACGTTTTCCAATGCTTTGCGTCCGCCGAGATCGTGAAACGATTGCAATGAATAGACGAAATCGAAGGGCGCGTCGACCGAATCGCTCCAGGCATCGTCGTTGAGATCGTGCTCGAAGAGCGAGCAACCCGGCACGCGACCCGAAACATACGTGATCAGCGACGGCTGCAAGTCGATACCGGCGAGCGCGGCTCTCGGTAAAGCCCGCGCCAGCGATTCCAGCACTTCACCCGCGCCGATGCCAAGCTCCAGAATCTTTGGGGTGTCGCGTTTGGATCGTGCCACCTCCGCCGTGATGACGTCGACGATGGTTGTCTTGAGCACGAGCCTTTCGGGCCAACGGTTGTCCAGGTCGCGCGCCCAATCTAGCGGACCGTCGAAATCGGCGAGGGGCACGCGCTACCTCCGTGCGGAAATCTGCAGATGCCCATCGTTGCTGAAACCAAGCGAAGAAACCAGAGTGTTTTCATCCGGCTCACGAGCGTGCCTCAGCCGGGTCTACCGTTTCAGCGCCACCAGCGCTACGTGCAGCACGCGTTCCGCCGGCGGTCGCGACGCGGACCGCGTAGCTGGACGATCGCGCCGTGGTCTTGAGACCCGAAGAAAACGCCAGGCAATTACCCGGCGTTTTTGGTTCATGGACCGCTGCGCAGAGACGACCTTCGAGCAGCGGTTGTCAGCGAATGGTCATCAGCGGATCGTACGCTAACAGCTGAATCTTCAGGACGTCGGCGTCGTCGGTTCCCTCGATGGGAGCCTCGATCCCGGGCTGAA
>JAPULC010000217.1 GCA_027295305.1 Gammaproteobacteria bacterium | reverse complement strand
GCAGAGATGCAGGCGATTGCCCGCGAGTTCAATTTCTCCGAGACCACCTTCGTTCATCCGCTGGAGGGCGGGGCAGCCGAAGTCCGGATTTTCACGCCGGCAATGGAGCTGCCGTTCGCGGGCCATCCAACCGTCGGCACGGCATGGATTCTCGCGCGGGTGGTGGGGCAGCGCGACGAGGTGCGGCTGCATCTGAAGGCGGGTGTGGTGCCCGTCGTGTTTCGTGACGACGTTGGATGGATGACGCCGCCGACACCGACGTTCACGGGCGAGTTGGCTCACGCCGATGTCGCTGCGGTAGTGGGTTTGCCTGTCGAGCGCATGAGCACGTCGCTCCCCGCCGTTCAGGCAGATGTTGGGCCGCGCTTCATTCTTGCGCCTTTCGCCGAGATAGACGCCCTTGCAGATCTGCGCATCGATAGCGACGCGTGGGACTCGCGAATGGGGGACCATGCATTGTTCGTGTTCGCGCCGCAGGGAACGGCGGACGCTCGGGGCGTCTGGCGCGCACGCATGCTATCGAAGATCCTCGGCAACGAGGTGCGCGAAGACCCCGCCACAGGCAGCGCCAATACCTGTTTCGCCCAGTACCTTCGCACGCACGTCGGATCGCCGGTGGACGCAACGGTTCATCAGGGGGTCGAGATGGGCCGAGCGTCGACGCTCTACCTCAAGGCCGATGCCGACTCCATCGAGGTCGGCGGCCGCGTGGTGTTGGTGGCGAGCGGGGAGCTGACCTGAAAAATGGTGCCTGGCACCGGTTTTCCTTTCCTGGCCCCGGCATGTACATCAGCTCCTTCTTGAATCGTGGAACTCGATGGGCACTGTCAGGCGTGGGATTAGGCTTGAGCGCTCGGTCGTGCCGATACCTCCCCGTGCCAGCGCTTGAGGTCCTCGCAGGCATCCGGAATCGGGACGCGGGCCGCGGCGGTGGCGAAGTCGATGGTGCATAGCGCGGTGATGTCGGCGACGGAGAACGCGTCGCCGGCGACGAATTTCGATCCGGCGAGGTGATCGTTCAATGTTTCGTAGTACTTGAGGACCATGGTTTTGCCGCGCTCAGAGAGGGCCGGAATCGCATCGATGGTACCGACGTTGCCTCCCAGACCACGCGAAGCAAACCCGGGAAAGGAGTTCCGGAAGGCGTCCATCGCACCGAGCAAGCCGTCGAATTCCATGTGTCGCTGGCGGGCCTCGATCTGAGCCTTGCTCACCGGATCCGTCCCCATGAGAGGTGGCTCTGGATGGGTCTCCTCGATGTATCGGCAGATGGCAACGGTCTCGTCGATGACGGTGCCGTCGTCGAGAACGAGGGTCGGCAGAAAGCCGCGTGGATTCACCGCGAGAAACTCCTCGCTCAGGTTCTCCCCTTTGATGATGTCGATCTGAACGTTGTCGCACGTGACGCCTTTCTCGGCCATGAAGATCCGGACTCGGCGCGGGTTCGGCGCCATGGTGCTGTCGTAGAGTTTCATCGATTGTCCATTCCCAGTTGAGTGTTGCTGATGGTTCTTGTCAGTCCTACGGCCGATTGTGCACTAGATCCGGGCTGCGAGTGGAGCGAATCGAACGGCGATGGTTGGCGATATGAAAGTCTCAGGGCGTTGTGATGCAGCCGGGGGGTGTGGGGACGCGTTGACGTCGCCAGGCTATTCAGTCAAGGAAGCCGAGGCGAAATCCCCGTGCAACGACGGCCGGCTCGTACGGGGCTTTGGAGGTTCTCTTAAGGTCGAGGCATCTCACTCCAGAATCTCAGTCCCGTCGAGCTCCAGCCCGAATCCCTTCAGCCCGATGTAGTTGAGGTTTCGCCCGGCTAACAAACGGATGTGATTCACGCCGAGATCGCGCAGGATCTGCGCGCCGACGCCGATCTCCTTCCACTCGGCTTCGCGCGTCTCCTCGTGCGTCTCCTCGTGTGAGTGCTCCATGGTGTCGACGGGAACGCCGCTGGCGCCCCGCAGATACAACAAGACCCCGCCGCCTGCCGCTCGAATTTTCTCGAGGGATGCCGTGAGCATGTTCTGTGCGCGCCCATCTTGAGGGCCGAATACGTCCTCGATCAGCTTCTCTCGGTGGATGCGCACGAGCACCGGGCCGCGCCGGCGAATGGTGCCGATGACGAGCGCGAGCTGCTCCACATCTTCGTATGGGGTTCGATAGACGATACCGTGCGCAGGGCCCGCCGGCGTCGCGACGTCGAATTCGGTCACACGGGTCACGAGCTGCTCGCGCATGCGGCGATAGGTGATCATGTCTGCAATGGAGATGATCTTGAGCTCTTGCGTGCGTGCGAATTCCACCAGCTCCGGGAGGCGCTTCACCGTGCCGTCGTCGTTCACGATCTCGGCAAGCAACCCAACGGGGGGCAATCCTGCGAGGCGAGCGAGATCCACCGCGGCTTCGGTGTGACCGGAACGCATCAGCACACCACCTTCTTTAGCGACGAGGGGGAACACGTGTCCCGGACGCACGAAATCCTCCGCACTGGCGTTGCTGTTGGTGAGTCCCAGGATGGTGTTGCAGCGTTCCTCGGCGGAGATGCCTGTGGTGAGGCCATGGCGGTAGTCCACCGAGACGGTGAACGCAGTGCCAAGGGGCGCATCGTTGCTCGCGACCATGGGATCGAGGTGTAGACGCCGTGCGTGCTCGGGCACGACGGGTGTGCAGAGGATGCCGCTGGTGTGACGAATCATGAACGCCACCTTCTCTGGCTTTGCCTGGTTGGCGGCCATGATCAGATCGCCTTCGTTCTCGCGATCTTCGTCGTCCACCACCACTACGAGCTCGCCGCGGCCGATGGCCTCGATGGCCTCTTCGACCGTGTCGAGGGCCAAGTTGTTATCGGTTCGAGCTACCTCAGTTGGTGCCGAACCGCTGGAATCGGTCATCGGGGCCTCCACCGCGCGAGCGCAGGTTTGAGTGTTCGAGGGACCGGCCATTATTCACCGATCTTCGTCGTGGTGGAAGGCGGCCGTTCACGCTCTGCGAGGAGCGGGGAACGCCTTGCGCTTGACCCTGCGCACCGAAACTGACGAAGATCGACTATGGCGGCACGCACGCAGCGATTCGGCTCGGTAGCCTGAACAGGGTGCCAGGCACATCGTGTCTGGCATCGCTTTTTGAAAAGGTCACGAAAAATCGGAGAAGGGCTAAGCGATGTATCCAGGGCATTTTGCAGAGGTCGCCCCCGAGCGCCCGGCGGTGATCGCGGTGGTGATGATAGAGCGCTTCGATCCCGTGGAATCCCTGCGCTGCATTCGGGATCACCACGTCACGCACAGCCAATGGGTGCCCACGATGTTAAGTCGGATGTTGAAGCTTCCCGAGTTTGGGGAAAGAAGGATTCGCGCATTGTGTAACGCAAATGCGATGGTGCCAGGCATCGGCGTGCCTGGCACCATCTGGAGTTGGACGTGACCAGAATCACGCAGCTCAGCCGCTCCATCGAAGGTGAGGTAGCGCTGATCACCGGCGCCGCCTCGGGGATGGGACGTGCCACCGCAGAGCTCTTTGCCGACGAGGGCGCAAAGGTTGCCGTCACCGACATCAACGAGGCAGGTGTCGAAGAGGTGGTGGCGGGGATCAGCGCCGCTGGGGGAGAGGCCCACGGTTGGAAGCTCGACGTGGGTGATGGGGACGACATCCGACGTGTGGTCGGCGAAGTCGCGGGGCGCTGGAGTGCTCTCGACATTCTCGTGAACAACGCCGGCATCTCAGCGGGGGCACCCATCGACTCCGAGGAGCACGAAGAGGTATGGGCACGTGCATTTCAGATCCTTTTGACCGGGCAGATGAGGCTCGTCAAAGCGTGCCTGCCGCACCTGCGCCGCTCCGAGGCAGCGCGCATCGTCAACATTGCCTCCACGGAAGGACTCGGGGCGACGCCTCGGTCTTCGGCGTATACGAGTGCCAAGACCGGGGTGATTGGCCTTACGCGCTCCCTCGCCGTGGAGCTCGGGCGCGAAGGCATCACGGTCAACTGCATCTGCCCGGGGCCCATACACACTGGAATGACCGCCGCCATTGCAGATGAGGACAAGCAGGTCTTCGCCCGCCGGCGGACTGCCCTCGCACGTTATGGTGAGCCGGAGGAAGTGGCGCACGCCACGTTGAGCTTCGTGTTGCCCGCGGCGTCGTACATTACAGGCGCCATTCTTCCGGTAGATGGCGGCCTGATGGCCAAGAACGCATGAGAGGAGCCCGACCATGGCGTACGAATTCGAACTGATCCGCGTCGAGGTGGACGAAGGGGTGGCCTTTGCGACCATCGACAATCCGCCCATCAACATTCTCACAGTGCCCCTGTTTCAGGAGCTGGTGCGGCTGTCGGAAGAGGTCGCCGCCGACGACGACGTGCGCGTCTTCGTGTTGAAGAGCGCAAACCCCGACTTTTTCATCGCACATTTCGACGTGCAGGCACTTCTGCAATCACCCATCGACGGCGAGGCGGTGCGCACCGACGAGCTCGGTGCCTATCATCTCATGTGCGAGTGTTTTCGCACGATGCCGAAGGCCACCATCGCCCAGATCGAAGGGCGGGTGGGTGGCGGTGGCAGCGAGCTTGCGAGCTCGTTCGACATGCGCTTCGGCGTGCGCGGCAAGACGAAGATCAATCAGATGGAGGTGCCCCTCGGGATCCTTCCCGGTGGGACCGGTACTCAGCGCCTGCCGCGGCTCGTAGGGCGCGGGCGGGCACTCGAGATCATCCTTGCAGGCGATGACCTCGATGCTGAAACCGCGGAGCAGTGGGGCTATTTGAACCGCGCCTTGTATGCCGATCAGATCGGCCCCTTCGTGATATCGTTGGCGCGGCGTATCGCTTCATTCCCTCCAGAGGCGGTGCGATTGGCCAAGGCATCCGTCGATGCTGCCGACATGCCATTGAAGGAAGGCCTGCTGGAAGAAGCGTATCTCTTTCAGCAGCTCATGCGCACAGACGATGCCCAGCGCAACATGAAGCGGTTTCTCGAGATCGGCGGTCAGACGCGGGAAGGTGAGCTGGAGGTGAACGAGCTCTCCCGGCGGTTGGGTCTCGATCAGGAAGGTTGACGG
>JAPULC010000216.1 GCA_027295305.1 Gammaproteobacteria bacterium | reverse complement strand
GCGAAGGTCGTGGAGAGCGTACGGCAGTAGCGCGCCACCGCAGACTTGTTGATGATGTTGCCCATGACGGGAACCTTGAGCAGAATTCTGTCGATCGTGTCGCGCATCTTCTTGGAGCGCTTGTAGAACTGACGCACGATCCACACTGTGACCACCAGCACCACCAGGAAGTGGAACCAGTATTCTTGCGCGGACTCCGACATCCCGATCACGATCAGGGTGAAGTAGGGAAGCTCGGCGCCGAAGCTCGAGAAGATCTCCTTGAACTGGGGCACCACGAAGATGAGCAGAATAGCCGACACGATGAACGCCACCACCATCACCGCGACGGGATAGAACATCGCCTTCTTGATGCGTGCTTTCAGCGACTCGGTTTTCTCCTTGTAGGTGGCCACCCGGGCGAGCATGGTCTCGAGCGCGCCTGATTGCTCGCCGGCTTCCACCAGGTTGCAGAACAGGTCGTCGAACTGATCGGGATACTTCCTGAGGCAGGATGCAAAGGTGTTGCCGGCCGCCACGTCGTTGCGGATGCCCTTGATCATCTCCTTGAGCGCTGGCTTATCCACGCCGTCGGCGACGATGTCGAAGGACTGAACCAGGGGCACGCCCGCCTTCATCATGGTGGCCATCTGACGGCTGAAGAGCGATATATCGGCGGTAGCGACCTTGCCGCCGGCTTTGAGGATCGCCATCAGGCCACCGGTGGATTTCTTGCGCACGCGTGTGGCACTGATGCCCTGCTTGCGCAGCTCCGCGCGTGCGACCGCAGGGTTGACGCTGCTGATCTCGCCCTTGGTCTTGCGACCCTGCTTGTCGGTTCCTTCCCAGACGAATGTGGCTTCGGACATCTCTATGTTCCCTTAGGTCACTCCATCGTCACCCGGTTGATCTCGGCAAGGCTGGTGACACCACTGATCACCTTTTTGAGGCCCGATCGGCGCAGATCGTCGAAGCCTTCACTGCGTGCGGCCTCGGCCAGCTGAATGCTATTGCCGCCGTCCATGATAATACGAGACATCTTGGGGGTAACTTTAACTACTTCATAAATTCCGACCCTGCCCTTGTAGCCGGATGTGCATTTATCGCAGCCGTCGGGTTCGGCACCGAAGATCTCGAATCCAGTCTCCACCTGCTCCTTGGTGAAGCCTTCGGTCAGCAGATGATCCTTCGGCACCTCGATCTCATGCTTGCAGTGGGTGCACAGGCGCCGTGCCAGGCGCTGGGCGATGATCAGTTTCACCGACGTGGCGATATTGAATGTAGGCACCCCCATGTTGCTCAGGCGTGTGAGGGTCTCGGCGGCGCTGTTGGTGTGCAGGGTCGAAAGCACCAGGTGCCCGGTCTGGGCGGCCTTGATCGAGATCTCGGCCGTCTCCAGGTCTCGAATCTCCCCCACCATGATGATGTCCGGATCCTGACGCAGGAACGCGCGAAGGGCCGCGTTGAAGTCGAGCCCTATGCGTGCGTGCACGTTCACCTGGTTGACGCCTTCGAGGTTGATCTCCACCGGATCCTCGGCGGTGGAGATATTGCGCTCCGGTTTGTTGAGTATGTGCAGTCCGGTGTAGAGCGAGACCGTCTTGCCGCTGCCGGTGGGCCCGGTCACGAGAATCATGCCCTGGGGCTGTGCCAGGGCCTCCTCGAAGTATTTTCGTTGATCGTCTTCGTAGCCGAGCTGCTCGATGCCCAGCTTCGCCTGGGAGGGGTCGAGAATTCTGAGTACCACCTTCTCCCCCCAGAGGGTTGGGAGAGTGCTCACGCGAAAGTCGATGGCGCGGTTCTTCGAGATCTTCATCTTGATGCGCCCATCCTGAGGCATCCGCCGTTCGGAGATGTCGAGTTGCGACATCACTTTCAGCCGGGCGGCGAGGCGCGATCCAAGCGAGACGGGTGGATCGGCCACCTCTCGGAGAATGCCGTCGGTGCGAAATCGCACGCGATAACTCTTCTCGTAGGGCTCGAAGTGCAGGTCCGAGGCGCCCTTCTTGATGGCATCCAGGAGCATCTTGTGGACGAAGCGCACGATGGGCGTCTCGTCGGGCCCGTCTTCTTCCTCCTCGTCCACGTCAGTCGGTACTTCGAGATCCAGGTCGACGTCCTCGTCACCTCCGGTGAGGTGATCCATCGCGTTGTCCTGGGAATCGAGATAGCGTTCGATGATCTCGGCGAGCTTGTCCTCTTCAACCAGGACCGGTTCGGTGTTCACCGCGGTCTGGAACTTGATCTCCTCGAGGGCGGCCATGTTGGTTGGATCGGATACGGCGACGTACAGACGCACGCCGCGTTTTACGAGCGGAAGGGCGTTGTGCTGGCGTACGAGCTTCGGGTCGACGAGCTCCGCTGGGATTGTCCCGGTATCGAAGGACTCCAGGTCCAGCAGCGGGACACCGAACTCCTGCGAGGCGAACTCTGCAATGGAGCGCGCGCTGGCCATGTTGTTTTGAACGAGAAAGCTGACGAACGGAATCCGCTCGGAGCGCGAACTCTCCGTCGCCTTTTGAGCGGATTTGATATCGATGACACCGTCCTCAACGAGGCGACGGGCGAGACCACTCAGCGGCGTAGGGCCTGCAGCCATGTGCGTTTAATTTCCTTTGAATTCGGTAAGATAGGGCGCAATTCAGCGCATGGAAATGCACTGAATGAAGTGTAATCACCGATGCGGAAACTGTCGATAGCGCTGGTTCTCAATGCAAGCGGCGGTGACGAAATTTGTCAGTTTGTGACACAGGGCGCGCCGCGTCGTGCGTCAGATGCCCCTCGGGCCAAGACGTGTCAAGAGCAGTCGCTGTTTCCATTACAGATTCAACCCGTTGAATTACCTGATAAACGGGTGACTTGAGGGGTTCGGTGGTTGGAGCTGGCACGATTAGTGCTGTATTTCATACGATATGATGAATCTGTCGGTGAATTCCAACCGCGGATGCAACATTTGGTTAACGCTGAATTGAGCAACGGAGCAACCAGGCGATGAAATTAGCAGTACAAAAGGGTTTTACCCTTATCGAACTCATGATCGTTGTCGCCATCATCGGCATCCTAGCCGCGGTGGCGCTTCCGGCATACCAGGACTACATCAGAACC
>JAPULC010000215.1 GCA_027295305.1 Gammaproteobacteria bacterium | reverse complement strand
CGTCAGCAGCGCATCGTGCAGCTCGCGGTCGAATACGAGACGTGCGTACTTCTCTGCGAAAATCACCTTGGCCATCAGGTTGCGTCCGTCCGAGAGCTCGATGGCGCGTTCGAAGTGCCTGCGTCCGATCTCGGGCCTGCCCCCCATGGCCGGCGGCAGAAACGTCTCGAGCCCGCCCAGGTAGAGGTGGGCGCCGCCGAAGTCATAGCTTTCGTCGAGCTCAACCACGCGCGTCATGATGCCCTTCACCCTAGCCACGTCGGCGACCGCATTGAAATCCTCTGCATTGGCTTGAATCCAGCCGAGCCACGCCGTCCCTAGAGAATAGACTCCCGGGACGTGTTTCCGTTCGAGCCCGGTGAGCCAGATGGAGAAATCCTCGTAGGTAACCGTACGGGGTTCACACATCCTACGATCGATTCGACACATGGCGCGAATCGCGAACTGCAACGCTCTGCTCGCCATGCGCCGTCGCCGCTCGACATCTTCGACGAAACCGCTCGCATACGCACTGTTCAGGGTAGCGGCGGCGCGCAGCAGCCCCTTGTTGTCCGGATCGTTCTGCAACAGTCCGTCGATGAGGAGCAGATAGGCCGGCGCGCCGTCGCGGACCGTCTCGGGATCTTCGCTGTTCAAGATGCCAGCCGACACGCTGTTGGCCAGGCTCTCGGTGGCTGCGGACATGACCGAGCTGCAGCCCGAGACAGCGCCAATCATGACGCAGACGACGGGCACGAGTGCTGCTCGGAGAGGCTTCTTCCACGGGGCTGGGACCATTGCGCCGATAGGGTAGACTCACCGCATCGAGAAGCCAACCGAGCTTCGAGAGGACAGGCTTCCCACTGAACATCCGACGCATCCGGCCGACCCCGGGCCCGGCGACGAACCGACACGCTTCTACACCGCAAATAGCGCCGGCAAGGTAGATCTTCAAGGTCGATTCTCGACGGGCACGTTGGGCATATGGGTAATAGGGGCTCGCCATGAGCAATGAGCGAATCACCGTGGCCGAGCTCACGGCCGCCCCGGGCTCGCCCCTCGCCACCCTGCGGGACAAGGTGATGTCCAAGCCTGGGGTCTCGGAGGAACAGCCCTTCGGACCCAGCGCCCTCGTCTACAAAATAGGGGGCAAGATGTATGCATTGATTGCCTGGCGAGCGGATCCACTGCGCGTCAGCCTGAAATGCGACCCCTTCCAGGCCGAGGCAATGAGAGATCAATTCGAATCTATTCAGCCCGGCTACCATCTGAACAAGCGTCACTGGAACACGGTGATTCTCGACGGGAGCGTGCCCGCCTTTCTGATCGACCACATGCTGGATCAATCCTACGCGCTGGTGCGCGAGAAGCTGCCCAGGCGCGTGCGCGAGACGCTGACGTGAACGTCATGACAGTCGCATATGAGGAACCATTCGCCGCCGCTACACTCGCGCACTATCGTCAAAGGATGACTTGACCAACGGTCAAGGGGTTGAGTTGAAGGAACGCTGATGGCGGAGACTCCGCGGCTCATGGAGAGCTGCCTCGAGGGGCTGCGTCGCGCCGACGTGGTGTCCAGCGAGATCCACGGTTACTACCTGATGGCGGAGTCGGCTGTCACTGAGGAGCTCATTCGGGAATTGCGTCGTTACGACGTCGACGCCGAGCTCGTGCAGCGTGAGGCACACACCCTCGCCACTGAGGCGCGCGAGCGCATTCTCGGTCACCTGGCAATCGACACGTTCCTGAAAGAGTACTCCCTGTCCACCGAGGAAGGGGTGCTGCTGATGTCTCTTGCCGAGGCGCTCCCGCGTATCCCGGACGACGCCACGGCCAGGCTCCTGATTCGAGACAAGCTCTCAGAGGCACATTGGGAGACTCATCTCGGTCAAAGCGACTCCGTGCTGGTGAATGCATCGACCTGGGGATTCCTGCTCACGGGGCGCCTGTTCAAGTCCGAGAAGGTCCTGACCTATGGGGATGTCCGAAAGCTGATTGGGCGACTCGGCGAGGGGCTGGCATTGAAGGCCATACGCCAAGCCATGACGATGCTCGGCCAGCATTTCGTGATCAGCGAGGACATCGCGCACGCACTTCGCAGTGCGCGGCGCGACCAGCTCTACTCCTTCGATATGTTGGGCGAGGGTGCCGTCAGCGAGGCGCATGCGCGGGACTACTTCGAGAGCTATCTCGACGCCATCGAAGCCATCGGGGCTCATTACAGCGACGCGCGCCCGTTGACCGCCGCGATCTCCATCAAGCTCTCGGCGCTGCATTCACGATTCGAGCCGCTGCAATTTCAATCAGCACGGGCCGCCCTGGTCGAGCGAATCTCGAGCCTGCTGGAAGCCGCCCGGACCCATCAGGTGCAGGTCACCATCGATGCCGAGGAAAGCCATCGTCTGCATCTCACCCTCGCAATCTTCAACGATCTCTGCGAGAGCCAGATCACGGCCGGATGGAGCGGGCTCGGCATTGCGGTGCAGACCTATCAAAAGCGCGCATTGGCCGTGCTCGACTGGCTGGAGCAGCTCGCACGCCGTACGGATCGCACGATTTCCATCCGGCTGGTCAAGGGGGCGTATTGGGACACCGAGATCAAACGCGCACAGCAACTGGGGCTCGACGACTATCCGGTGCACGTTCGCAAGCCAGCCACCGACGTCGCCTACCTCGCCGCCGCTCACCGGATATTCGCCACGCGTGGTGCACTGTACGGGCAATTTGCCACCCACAATGCCCACACGCTGGCCTCGGTGACGCGTTTCGCGCGCCATCACGGTGTCCACGACTACGAGATTCAGCGGCTGTACGGAATGGGTGATGCCATCTCGGAGGTGCTGTATCAACACTGGCCCGAGCTGCCACAGCGGATCTATGCCCCCGTGGGGCGATACGACCGGCTCTTGCCTTATCTGATGCGGCGCCTCCTCGAGAACGGCGCCAACTCGTCCTTCGTCCACCATCTCGGCAACGAGCAGGTTCCGGTGGAGGAAATAGTCCGCGACCCCCTGGCGGCGCTCGAAAGGCGACTGGAGCGCGGTCCGTCCAGGATTCCACTGCCGGAGGATATCTATGGCGGGGAGCGGCCGAATGCACCGGGCATCAATCTGGACGATGAGGTCGTGCTCGCCGAGACCATCGAGCGCATCTGGGAGGACAGTCGCGAAACCAACATCGACGCCATGCCCGGCAGAATCGTGGAAGGAAGCGCGCTGCGGCCCGATCCTGTCCACAGCCCCGCCGACCTCGGATTTCTGATGGGTCACGTGCGGTTCGCCGACGCCCCGCACTGTCGCGCCAGCATCGATGTCCTCGATGCGGCCTTCTCGCGCTGGCAGGCGACGCCGGTGGAGGAACGCGCGCACACCCTCGAACGAGTCGCGGAGCTTCTGCTCGAGGAACGCCACAGGCTCCTCGGGCTCATCATGCTGGAAACCGGCCGCACCCTACCCGCGGCGTTGTCGGAGCTGCGCGAGGCAGTGGACTTCTGTCACTACTACGCGCGGCTCGCATGTCAACAGCTTACGCTGCGTGAGCTTCCCGGGACCGTCGGCGAGGCCAACTACTACTTCCGCCAGGGCCGAGGCGTGTTCGCCTGCATCTCGCCGTGGAATTTTCCCCTCGCGATCTTCGTCGGCCAGATCGCCGCCGCGCTCGTCTGCGGTAATACCGTGCTCGCGAAGCCCTCAGAATATGCAAACCTCACGGCGACCTATTGCGTGGACCTCATGCACCGAGCGGGCATTCCCGAAAGCGTGCTCGTGCTCCTGCCCGCACGCGGTGAGCAGGTCGCGCGCCACGTGCTCAGCGACGCCCGCATCAAGGGCGTCGCATTCACGGGAGCCACCGCGACGGCCAAGGCCATTCAACGCGCGCTGGCAGAGCGCAACGACGAGATCATTCCGCTGGTGGCGGAAACCGGCGGGCAGAATGCAATGATCACCGACAGCTCCGGGCTGACCGAGCAGGTCGTGAAAGATGTGCTGGTATCTGCCTTCGACAGCGCCGGGCAACGCTGCTCGGCGCTGCGAACGTTGTTTCTCCAGGAGGATGTGGCCGACGACGTGTTGAAGAGCCTGGCGGGAGCGATGGCGATGTTGCGTCTCGGGCATCCCCTCGACCCCGCTACCGACGTCGGCCCGGTCATCACGGCGGCGGCAAAGAAGCAAGTGGAACAACATCTCCTCGACATGGAGCCCGTGTCGTCGAGTATCGTTCGCGCCCCCGAAGCCACGGACGATGTCAATGGCCACTACGTGGCCCCTGCCATCATCGAGCTGAAGGAAATCGCCTTGCCGGAACGTGAGATATTCGGGCCGGTGCTACACGTGATTCGCTACAGGGAATCCGAGTTCGACCAAGTGGTCGAAGCAATCAAGAGCACGGGCTATGCGCTGACGCTCGGAATTCACAGCCGCATTCAACATCGAATCGATGCGGTGGAGCGGCGCGTGCGCGTCGGCAATCTGTACGTCAATCGCAACATGATCGGGGCAGTGGTGGGGGCACAGCCGTTCGGGGGGTTTGGCCTGTCCGGCACGGGACCCAAGGCGGGGGGACCCGACTATCTCGCGCCCTTCAGCGTCGAGCGCAGCACTACACACAATACGGCCGCCGTCGGCGGCGATGCGAAGCTCCTTTCGATGGACGATGACGGATAGGGGACAGTCCCCGATCAGACCGATACACGATGGGGCAAAGGACAGTCAGGAACTAGCGATCCGGGGCATGGATGCCGGGGCAGCCGTGCGGCTGCCCTTAGCAAAACCCGCTTTTTGCGGACTCTTTTAAAGAAGAGCACGCAGCAAAAGCAAGGGTTTTGGGAGCGCGATGGTGTCCTTGGGACACCACCAAGATGAAGGCGAATTTCTGGACAAGAGCTAGTGAGGCGCTTCGACCCAGGCCTTTACCCCGGCAATCACCTCAGCAAAGTCCGGACGCTTGCGGTGTCCCGGTTCGGCGAACTTCATTCGGACGATGCCGTCCGTATCGATCAGCAGGAGGCCCGGATGGGGTACCCCATACCCGCGGCTTCCCGGCTCGTATTGCGTATTCAAGATACCGTAGGCCTTGATGTGACGCGACTCCGCGTCACGCAGGAGCGTATAGGTGATTGCGTGGGCAAGACGAAACCTCTGCAGCAACTCCAGCGAGTCGTGCGTGATGACCGCGACCTCGACACCCAGAGCTTCTATCTGCCTGTACACACCTTGCAGCTCTACGAGCTGACGCTTGCAGAAGGGTCACCAATCCGTCGTACGGTTGAAAGACAGCAGAAGACCGTTCGGGCCTGCGAGATCGTCCAGGCTGCGTTCCTTCCCGGTGTAGTCCACGGGTTCCAGCATGGGGATCTCGGTGCCCACTCGTGGTCCCCAAAGCGCGACGTAGTCCTCACGCGCGCTCACTTGCCCGGCCAACGCCACGGCAACAATCAGTAACGCCAAGCTGCGCATCAGCCTCTACTCCTCGTCGGGGATCATTCTCCGGCAATATTGACCAGCGAGACCGCGATTCGTTCCGGTGCGGCCACGGCCCGCGCAATGGACGCGGCGAAGATCTCGGGACGCGCGCGGTAGACATCCACATGAAGCTTCTGACAGCGGCGCCTGATCCGACGAGCCCGCTCATCGACCAGAGCGCTGACCCGGCGGCGCGTGGGACGAGAGAGGTCGCTCGACAAGGCTTGTTCGCGCAAATTCTGCAGATCGTTGTACTTGCCTAGCGCGTCGCCGAGCCGATCGAGCAGCAACGCGTAATCGCGCTGCCAGCCGAGCAACCTCGGGTCCAATGCCTCGAGCTGATAGAGCAGATACTTCACCCACTTGCGCCAGCGGTGATAACTACTCGGTCCCCCGGACGCGATGGCTTTGCGGGCCAACCTCTGGCCCTTGCCGTAGGCACGTCTCATACCGCTGTAGATCACCGCCTGATCGGAAGCGTCGATGGCCAACGACCGCCAGGCCGCCAGCTCTTCGCGGTAAACCGCTGCGAGGCCGAGGACATTGACGACTGCAGGGGTGTGCTTGGAAGCTGCCGGCAACGTATCGCGAAACGCACGCAACGCCTTGCGGTCCTTGCCGCGCGCGCACTTGGCCAAGAGCTTACTCGTCGTCTTGCGCGCCACATGCGCATCGCGCGCAGGCGCAAGCAATCGATTCGAATCCCGCAGCCGCACGTTGGCATCATCCGCCACGCCAGCATCGATCGCCGGGCGCAGGAGCTGCCACAAGGCACGTAGCCGCTTGGCGCCCGCCCGGGTGGCGTGCACCGACCTGGCGCCAAAATCCCCGCGTTCCGCCCGATCGTGAGAGGCAGTGGCGAGATTCAAGGCACGGAAACTCAGTTCTTCTAGAACGTCCCCCATGGGCACGTATTACACGCAGCCCGCGTGCAACTTTTCAACTTCCGACGGCGACGTACCCGCAACGAAGACCCCGCCGAGGCGGAGAAAGCCCCAGGTCTTCAATTGCGGGGCACTCGGGGCTGCATCAGCGCTCCTCGAGCAAAGAGCGCGCAAACCACATCTGAACCGGTCCGATGTCGCGCTGCGCAAGTTCGTCGATGCTCGTGAACCCCACCGGCACGTCCCACTCGCCATCTCCATCACCGATCTTTCGCAACGCGGCGCAGGCATAAACGAGTTGCAGAAAATCCGGATACGGATACGAGTGTCCCGCTGGCCTGGGCGTCAAATGATGAAAGTGCAGCACCCCCAGACGCTCGCCCACATCCACCATCCAACCGGATTCCTCGCGCACCTCACGTCGTACGGTCCCAACGTAATCCTCTCCTGCTTCGCGCCGTCCTCCCGGCATGATGTGGTACCCGTCAGGGGCCTTCATGAGCAGCACCTGCGCGTGGCGCACGACGACCCCCCGCACGGAGGTAACGAGCGCTTCCGGAACCTCCAGTGCGCCGGCATAGGCATTCAAGCGGAGACGGTGCTGACCCCAGTCTTGCTCTTCGGTCCCGATGGGCTGCCCCGCCGTGAGCTGTTCGATGCTCACCGCCATGGCAATGCTTTCAGGGCTCGCGGGTCCAGTCGCTGCGCTGCCTCCTCGACGAGATGCTCGGCGGCCTCCACAGATGTCAGCGGCGATAGCGCGTGCCGACGCCCGAAGAGCTCCCAGTCCAACAGCGATTTCGTATGGCGTCCCTGCTCGGTATGCATTTCCTCGCCGAGGACCAGAAGCCTCGCTTCGAGCTCGCGCGCCACGGCTCCGGGCTTGCGCTTGCCGCGCCAGGAAATCCCATCCAATCTCAGCTCTCCCTCCCGCGTGACCCGGCGCAGGAGCCTCGCGGCATCCGGCTTCAGCCGGCGACGTTGCCAGGGCGCTCTCGCCCGTGCGATCGTAAACAGCGCGGGCCAGAGAGGGCGCGCGACGCGGGTTACTTTCCCCTTCAAGAGCTTGATGGTGATCAGGTCCTCGCGATCATCCAGCGCGACGCAGATGTCGTAAATCTCGTTGGCACGCGGATGCGCCCACCACGATCCTCGAATAGCCTCGCCGACGACGAGAGACGCAATGCTCGGAAGCTCGGCATCTGCCTCCAGCAGCATGCCCGCATGGTCGATCGCGCGGGTCACGGCTCCTGGTATGCGCATGGCGTTTCCCTCCCCAACAAAGACCAGGCGGGCACTCGGATGTGAAAGCCCGGAATTTACCACAGCCCCTCGACGCCGTAGCATGCCGGAAATCAATGTGCGGACCTCCGGGGGAGCCGAGCCTGATGAACATCGAGATCCGACCTGCACGTGCCGATGAAATGGAGCAGATGGGGGCCGTGGGTGCCTACGTCTACTCAGGCAGCTTCGGAGACACACCCGACAACATCATCGCCCAGTCGAACCAACCCGAGTGGACGCTCTGCGCCTTCGCCGACGGTCGCATGGTGTCGAGCTATTCCGCCATCCCCTTCACCATGCGCGCCAACGGTAAGGCGGTCGCTCTAGCCGGCGTCTCCGCCGTGGGAACGTTGCCCGAGTTCAGGCGCATGGGAATCATTCGTCGGATCACCACGCAATCCTTTGCCGACATGCGTGAGCGCGGTCAATCGGTCGCCGCGCTCTGGGCGTCTCAGGCAGCGATCTATCAACGCTATCAATATGCGCTGGTGACGATGCAACGAAGCTATACGGTGGACACCGTGGACATTCGCTTCCACGACGCCGATGCAGGCGCAGGTGACGTGCGGCGGATAGATCTGGAGTCTGGCTACGACATCATCAAATCGTTGTATATCCAGTTCGTAGCCGATCGGATGTGTTATATCCATCGCGCCAAGCCGTTGTGGCTGCACAACGTCCTCGAGGAACGCAGCGAGGACGGGCCGGCGCACATTGCGATCTGCAACGATGCCACCGGCCAGCCCTGCGGCTACATCGTCTACACCGTACGTGCTGGGCGCGTGGACCATCCCGCCCGCAGCGCAGAGCTCCTCATTCGCGATCTCGTGTGGCTCACCCCCGACGCCTATCGCTCCTTATGGAGCTTCGTGGCCCGGCACGATCTCGTGGGCCGGGTGCGCTGGCAGAGCGCCGCCGTGGACGACCCTGCCGAGGAGCTCTTCTTCGAGCCAAGGCTTCTGGGTGCGCAGAATCGCGAGGGGATATGGTTGCGTATCGTCGACGCGCCGAGCGCGCTCGCCACCCGTGGCTACGACGCCGAAGGCTCGATCAGCATCTCGATTCACGACGACGCCCTCGCACCATGGAACAACGGCGTGTTTCGTCTCGATGCGGCCCCCGAGGGGGCGGAGGTGAGCATCACATCGGGCGAGGGGGATATTCGCCTTGGCTCAAAGGCACTCGCATCGCTCTATACGGGCTTCAGGAGCGCCAGGGAGCTCGCGGCATGGGGACTTCTGGAAGGCTCCACGGCGGCGGTGAGAAGCGCTGACGCCGTCTTTGCGACCCGCCATGCACCCCACTGCCCGGATCATTTCTGAGGCCCTCATCTGAGGCCGCGAAGGGACCTCTGAGAACCTCGAAGGAACGGCGCAGAGGGTGTCGCAAAATCAGGATCTGGAGCACCCAAACACCCGAAATTCGTCTAATTTTATTGATGTGATAAGGGTCTCGCTACGCACTTGGCACAATTGCGAGAGCCTTCCACAAATGCTACAAAAGCACTCGAGTCCCACAAGGACCCTGGCTGCGCACCCGGGATGAACCCCGATTGCGCGTATCACTTTCCGATTCTTGCAGTGACTTTACCCAGTGACGCAAGAGGAGGCCTGGAATGATCCGACTGATGCCCTTCGCCCTGTTCAAGCACAACTACCCTCACGCGAGCGCGTAGCTAGAATCAGCTTCACAGGGATTTACACATGTTCCATCGCATCGAATCATTCGGTGCTGAAGCACTGCATTGCTTCAGCGATCCCGCTCTCGGATTGCGCGCGCTGATCGCCATCCACGACACGCGCCTCGGTCCCGCCTTCGGGGGCTCGCGGTTCATCCCCTATATCGACGAGGATGCCGCTGTCGACGATGTGCTCAAGCTCTCGCTGGGAATGACGCGCAAGAACGCGTTGGCGGGTATCCCCTTCGGTGGCGGCAAAGCGGTGATCATGCGCCCGGACAAAGGCTTCAAACGCCACGACATCTTTCGTCGCTTCGGCGAGGTCATCGAAGGTCTCGGCGGACAGTTCGTCACCGCGATGGATGCAGGTAGCGAGACCGAGGACATGGCGAGCATCGCAAGCGCCAGCGTATATGTCTCCGTCGCGGATCCTGCCGCCCACACCGCACTCGGCGTCGCCACGGGGATCGAAGCGGCCATCGCGAGGCGCGAGGCCAACGCCACGTTGGCGGGAGCGACCGTTGCAGTTCAGGGACTCGGTCATGTGGGATCGAAGCTCTGCGCGCAACTTGCCGAGCGTGGTGCGCGCTTGATCGTCACCGACTTCGACCGTGCCAGGATCGACGAGATCGTGGCTCGCCACGACGCCGAGGCGGTATCCCCGGGTCAGATCTATGACGTCGATTGCGACGTCTTCGCCCCCTGCGCCCTCGGGGGCGTGTTGAACGACGACACGGTGGCCCGGCTGCGCTGCCGGATCGTGGCCGGAGCCGCCAACAACCAGCTCGCCCATCCTGCGATCGCCGAAGCATTGCGCGCTCGCAACATCCTCTACGCGCCCGACTACGTCATCAACGCCGGGGGCGTGATCTTCGCAGCGCTCAGCTATCTGGGTGATTCCGAGTTCCAGATCCTGAAGAAGATCAAACGTATTCCCATCACGCTGACCCGGGTCCTCGATCTGGCCGAGCGTAAGCGCGTCACCGCGGAGGAAGCCGCAGAAGGGCTCGCGCGTGAGATCCTCGAAGGTGACGCCCCCGATGACACCACCCCGATGCTAGCCGCGAGGTAGCCCGATGCACCGTGCGTTCAGCCACACAGACGCTGACATCCCGTTCCACCAGTTTCTCGATCGCGAAGGCAATCTGATCGGCGAGGTCCCCGAGCGGGCGGCGGATCCGCAGGGCCTGATCCGGGCCTACGAGGCGATGGCCCTCGTTCGCGCCTTCGATCAGAAAGCCGTGGCGTTACAACGTACCGGTCAGCTTGGCACCTATGCGTCGAGCCTCGGGCAGGAGGCCATCGGCACCGTCATCGGCCAATGCCTCGACGAGCGCGACGTGTTCGTCCCCTACTATCGCGATGTCGCCACCCAGTTTCAGCGCGGAGTGTCGCTCAAGGACATCCTGCTCTTCTGGGGTGGCGACGAGCGGGGCAGTCTCGGTGGCGGCGAGGATCTGCCCATTTGCATACCCATAGCTACGCAACTCACTCACGCTGCAGGCGTGGCAACGGCGATGAAGATTCGACGCGAAACCCGCGCGACACTCGTGACCTGTGGTGACGGCGCAACGTCAAAGGGAGATTTCTACGAGAGCCTGAACGTAGCCGGCGTGTGGCACCTGCCGTTGGTCGTCGTGATCAACAACAACCAGTGGGCCATCTCGGTGCCGCGTCATCAACAAACCGCGGCGCGTACGCTTGCGCAGAAGGGGATCGCCGCGGAAATCCCCGCATGTCAGGTGGATGGAAACGACGTGGTGGCGCTGCGTTATGTAATCTCTGCCGCGCTCGAGCGGGCCCGCTCCGACAAGGGCTCCACATTGATCGAGGCCATCACCTATCGCCTGTCCGACCACACCACCGCAGACGATGCGACGCGCTATCGTGATCCGGACGAGCTGAAGGCCGCGTGGGAGAACGACCCGATCGTGCGCCTGCAACGTCATCTGCATGGCGCCGGGCTGTGGTCCAAGGAGAAGGAGGCCGATCTCGCCGAGCGCTGCCGCGCGGACGTGGAAGCCACGGTTCAAGCCTATCTGAACACCCCGGACCCCAACCCCAAGGACATCATGGACTATCTCTATGCAACGCTGCCCCCTCAGCTCGAATCCCAGCGCGAGGCTTTACTGATCAAGGCACAGAGACAGCGACAGATGGCATCTGACGCGTAGGACAGAAATCAGCGCGCGGACCCGGACGACTACGGAGAAGATCGTCAATGATTGAAAAAACAATGGTGGAGGCCGTCAACCTGGCGCTTGCTCAGGAGATGGCAAGCGACGAGGCCGTCGTGGTGCTCGGCGAGGACATCGGCAGGAACGGCGGCGTCTTTCGCGCCACCGTGGATCTGTTGGAAGAGTTCGGTCCCCGCCGCGTGCTCGACACACCGCTCGCGGAAGGCATGATTGCGGGGCTCGCTATCGGCATGGCGACCCAGGGTCTCAAACCGGTCGCAGAAATTCAGTTCATGGGTTTCATCTATCCCGCGATGGAGCAGCTCGCGTGCCACGCCTCGCGCATGCGCCACCGCAGTCGTGGGCGATTGTCCTGCCCCATGGTCGTGCGTGCGCCGTTCGGTGGCGGTATCCATGCGCCGGAGCATCATTCGGAGAGCACCGAGGCGCTGTTTGCCCACCTTCCCGGCTTGAAGGTCGTGATTCCTTCGACCCCGACCCGCGCCTACAGGCTGCTCCTCGGCGCCATCCGCGATCCCGATCCCGTGATCTTCCTCGAGCCCAAGCGGCTCTATCGCAAGGTGAAACAGCGCTTCGAGGATGACGGCGAAGCACTGCCCCTCGGCTCATGTTTTACCTCCCGCGTCGGCAGCGACATCACGCTGGTGTCCTGGGGCGCATGCTGCGATGAGACGGGCCAGGCAGCCGAGCTCCTCGGCAGTCGCGGAATCAGCGCCGAGGTGATCGACGTCGCCACCATCAAGCCCCTCGACATGGACACCATCATTCGCTCGGTGCGCAAAACCGGCCGTTGCGTCATCGTCCACGAAGCCTGCGCCAGCTTCGGTCCCGGCGCCGAGATCTCCGCGCAGCTCAGCGAGCGTGCCATGGAAGCGTTGAAGGCACCGGTTCAGCGCGTGACGGCGCCCGATACGGTGGTGCCCTATCTGAAACAGGAACACCTCTACCTGCCGGACGTATCCGACATCGTGACCGCTGCCCTGAAGTGCTTCGACGCCTTCGGGGAAGTGGCATGAGGTACTTCAAGCTCCCTGATCTGGGGGAAGGGCTCCAGGAAGCAGAGATCGTCGAGTGGCATGTTCGCGAGGGAGACGAGGTCAGCGTCGACCAGGTGCTCGTATCCGTCGAGACTGCCAAGGCCGTCGTGGAAGTGCCCTCTCCCCAGGACGGAGTCCTCTGCAAACTCTTCGGTGAGCCCGGTGACATCCTGCACATCGGGGAACCGTTGGTGGAATTCGAAACCGGCGAGGACGAAGCGGCCACCGTGGTGGGAACGCTCTCCACCGCCGAGGATGCAGGGGTCCAGGAAGATCAGTTCATCATCGGCGCGCCGCCGGGAGACACACGCCGACAAGCCACGCAAAACGTATCGACTGCCGCCAAGCGTCTCGCAGAGGAACTGGGGGTGGATCTGAAGTCGGTCCCGGCGCGCGGTGATCGCCGCGTACGCCCTCAGGACGTCGAGCGCGCGCACAAACTCGACCAGAGCCATGGGCCCGCAGAACCCCTGCGCCGCGTACGTCGCGCGATGGCGAAGAACATGTCACGGGCACGTGCCGAGGTGGTTCACGTCTCCATCTTCGAAGATGCAGACCTGCACGCATGGCCTGCCGATGCCGATGCCACCATTCGTCTCGTGCTCGGCATTGCTCACGCATGCACGATGGAGCCCGCGCTCAATGTCTGGTTCGACGGCGAGCTTCTGGCTCTACGATCTCCGTCGCACATCGATCTCGGGATTGCGGTCAATACCGAAGACGGGCTCTTCGTTCCGGTGCTGCGTAACATCGCGGGGCGCAGTCCCGAGGATCTGCGCTCGGGCCTCGACCGTCTCCGTGCAGACGTGCAAAAGCGCACCATCCCGCCGAAGGAAATGCAGGGCGCGACGATAACGCTTTCCAACTTCGGCATGCTCGGCGGGCGCTATGCCACCCCCGTGGTGGTTCCCCCCACCGTGGCCATCATCGGCGCCGGGCGCAGGCGCGAGGAGGTGGTTGCGTTCGAGGGTGAAGTGGTGGTGCATCCCGTGCTGCCGCTCTCGGTGACCTTCGACCACCGTGTCGTGACGGGCGCGGAGGCTGCGCGTTTCATCAGCGCCTTGAAAGCCGCGCTCGAGAATCCGGAGTGAACTCAACTCTCAACGCCTGCATTACGCCTGAGTCCTGATTTCAACATTGGATGATCCGACGGCTGGTAGGTCAACACCAACGCACGGCGCGGCCGATCCGAGCGGTCGGGCTTTACGCCTGCGCAAATAGATGACACGGGCCCCGATCGCGACCGACGTCGATGCATGTGGACATGGACATCATCCCGATCTATAAGGTGAGTGCTGTATATACAGGAGTACGAATATCGAGGTGACTCAGCGGCCACGGCCGCTGACATAAAAATCGATGACCCGCCAGGGTCATCGGGGGAGGAGACATGAAAACGCATTCCGCACGCGTGGGGGGGCGTTCATCGCAACGCCTCATCCAGCGAATTTCTCTGCCAATTCTGCTTTCGATTCTCCTATCGACTGCACTTGCCACCACACCTGCGTTCGCAGAAGAAGAAGACAAACTGCTCATGGAAGAGATCGTAGTGACCGCGCAGCGCGTCGAGCAACGCGTTCAAGACGTGCCCATCGCGGTGACCGCACTGACGGAAGGCATGCTGGAGGACCGGCAGATCATCAATCCATCGGATCTGCAGATGAATGTGCCGAACGTGAGCTTCACGGCCACCAACTTCGGCGGCCAGAGCTTCAGCATCCGCGGCATCGGCCGGCTGCTGACGGCAGGGTCCGGTGACGCAGGCGTCTCGACTCACCTGAACGAGATCGCCGTGGCCACCAATCTCACCGCCATCGAGTTCTACGACATGGAACGGGTGGAGGTCATGCGGGGGCCCCAGGGCACGCTCTTCGGCCGCAACGCCACGGGGGGTGCCGTCAACTTCGTCACCCGACAGCCCAAGTTCGACACCCGGGGCGGACACGTCGATCTCGAGTACGGCGACTACGACCACCAGCGCATCAAGGGCGCCTTCAACTTCGCGATCCTCGACAATCTGGCGTTCCGCGTTGCCGGCATGAAGCTCAGGCGCGACGGTTACATCCGGAATAGTGCCCACGGGCAGGTGGGCCTCGATGGAACCCGGTTGTCGGGCATCGACGACGATATCGATGGCCGCGACGTTTACTCGTATCGCATCACCGGCCGCTGGCAGCCCACCGAGCGATCGAACATCTGGTTCATGAAGGCCAAATTCCACGAGGACGACGACAAGGTCCGCATCACCAACCAGGTGTGCGTGACCAATGACCTGCCGACCACGGGCTGCGAGCCCAACGCTTTCGGCTTCGAGTCGCCCCATGCGGGAACCGGCACCGGCGGCATCTTCGGGGGCCTCCTCGGCGCCCTGCCTCTGGGTGACCGGGGGGAGTCCGATCCGAATACGCTGAACACCTACAACTTTCCAAGGACGAGCGTGGGCTTCCGGGAGATGCACACCGATTTCGAGCCCGAGTTCGTGAACAGAGAGGACCTCTGGGGGGGCGGCGCAAGCTACGACTTCGACCGATTCAGCGTGTCATTGATCGGTGCTTATCAGGACAGTGAATACCTCACCCGTCAGGACTATTACATGGATGTGGGCCCCACGTTCGGGCCGACGGCACAGAACCCTGCCGGCCTGTGGCCCACCTCGGAGACCCCCGGGCGTAGTCCCAACGCAGGCTTTAGGAGCGGCGACCCCTGCAAGTGGGCCGACGGGACCCTCGGGATCTTCGGCGGCTGCGTGCATCCGTCCGACCAGACACGCTTCTTCGCCTTCGACCAGGGGGATTCCGACGCGGAGTACTGGACCATCGAGGCGAAGATCGCCTCGGATCTCGACGGGCGGTTCAATTTCGTCGTCGGGGGCAGTTACTATCACAGCGAGTCCGTGGGCGACTACTACGTCAATTCCAACTCGCTGGACATGGTGGGCCTCTTCGGCGTCCCGGCCCTCGCCTTCCCGCCCCTGTACCCGACCATGTTCGATGTACCTGGTGACCCGAGCGGCGGGTACGAGGCCGACGGCTGGGCGACGTTCGGGGAGGTGTATTTCCAGGCGACGGACGACATCAAGCTGACCGTGGGGTTGCGCTACAACGAGGACAACAAGGACACCTCGTCATTCAGCGCGCTGTTCAACTCGGCGAACGTCAATGCACTCCTGGGTGGCGCCCTCGGACCGGACCCGTTCTGGAGCCGGGTCACCGGCTTCATCTTCGGGGCGCCGTTGTCGCCGGACGATCAAGCGCTGGTCGACCTGTACGGTGCGACGGCGGCGTTCGCCGCAGCGTCGATCACCGCGCCGGTCAGCCCGGAGCGCCTTGGCGCATCTGGGCTCATCCCCATCGTCCCTGGATTCAACGAAACGCGAGCTCTCACCGGCAGCCCCGACAGCTTCGAGTTCGACGACACCACGGGGCGCATCGGCGTCGACTGGAGATTCCGCGCCAACAGCATGGCCTATGCGTTCTACTCGCGGGGGTACAAGCCCGGCGGCTTCAACCCGCCGATCAACCCGTCATTTCAGGCGTCATCGTCGTTCGATTTCGACAGCGAGGAGGTGAATGCATTCGAGATCGGCAGCAAGAACATCGTGATGAACGGCCAGCTCGTGCTCAACGGGTCGCTCTTCTACTATGACTACAGCGGGCTGCAGGTCGCGCGCCTCGTCAACAACTCATCGCTCAACGCCAACATCGATGCCAAGATCACTGGGCTCGAGCTCGAGACCGTGATGCGTCCCGACGCCGTGCCGAACCTGAACGTCGACTTCGCCTACGCGTGGCTCCACACGGAGGTGGACGGCTCGACGTCCGTCGACCCGATCGGCCGAACCGCGGGAAATCCCGCCTGGATTCTGCTCCAGAACATCGACCCCGGCTCGCTCACGGGGGTCAACTACATCGCCCTCACGGCGGAGGTGTTGCCTCTCGTTCCCGCGGCGCTGGCGGCGAACGGCGCATTGGACGAAACCACCACGCCTGCGACCGTTGCGGGAACCGTCTATGCCAACGGCATTCCGGCGTACTTCTCGCGTAACTTCCTGGAGGCCAACGGCGCGATGACGTCCGACGGTCTCGACACGGATCTGGACGGCAACGAGTTGCCGGCATCCCCCGAGCACAGCTTCAAGCTGGGCGCCGACTATACCTGGGACATCGATCGCATCTGGGGTGCGCTGACGCTGCGCGCGGACTATTACTGGCAGGGCGAGTCGTATGCCCGGGAGTTCAACACCAAGGGCGACGAGATCGACAGCTGGGATCAGCTCAACCTGTCCCTCATCTACCGGAGCAACGACGGCCGCTGGCAGGCCCGGGCCTGGATTCGCAACGTCATGGACGAGGACAACGTGACCGGCAAGTATCTGACGACGGACACCTCGGGTTTCTACAGAAACTACTTCCTGACCGAGCCGCGGATCTATGGCATGTCGTTGCGTTACAGCTACGAACGCAACAGATGAGCCCATGCCGAGACGAGTCGAAGGGCGCCAGATGGCGCCCTTCGCTTTTGGAGCTGACTCAATTCTCAAGCACCCACATTTCGCGTAATTCCGGATTTCAACATGGGATGATCGGATGGTTGGTAGGTCAGCACCAGCGCACGGCGCGCTTGATCCGATTGGTTTGGCTTCGAGCCGTGCACCGCGTGCGGGCTGAAAAATACGAGAGCACCGGCGGCAACTTCCAGCAGCACCTGCTGCGATTCGTCAAAGTGATCCGGACTGGTAAAGAAACCACCCAGCTGTGAGTCGTCTCCGAGACCGGGCAGGCAGCCTCGAGTGTGGCTGCCTCGCACGATGCGCAAACAACCGTTGGCCTCGGTTGCATCGTCGAGCGCGAGCAGCACGTTCGGCAACCGATCGACGTGGGCGCTATCGTGGATCCAATAGGGCGAGTCCTGATGCCAGCCAAAGCCGGAGCCTTCACGCGGTCGCTTGAGGTTCAGCTTGTCGGTCCATAAGGCAACGTGCTGAGATCCCACCAGATCGCGCATCGGCTCCACGATGCGCGGGTCGTCGATGAGCGCCTCCAACATCGGATCGAGCGCGTGCACGGGCTCGATGACCCGAATGGTTTCGCTTGCAGCGGTGTGTTCGAACTGCACGGTGACGTGACCGGCATCGACGAAGCGCCTACCGTCGAGCGCGTAGGAGCGTCCCCGCTCGCTCAGCTTCTGAGCAAGCGCAACGGCCCGTTCCGCGGCACAGCGAAGCCCAGCAATCTCAACGGGGGCGAACACGGCATCGCGCACTACGAAGCCATCGCGGTCATAGCGACGCGCCTCGGCACGCGTGAGTTCGAACGACATGTGCACCCAAAGGGTTCAACTCGCGAACCCCATCATCTGGCCTTCTACCGGTAAAAATCAAGCTGACGGACCGCTAGCCCGGCATCCCCGGGATGTTCGCGGGCTCGTAGTATTTCCGCTTGCCGAGGGCCTTCACGCGCTTCCAGAATTCCCCGCCCATGGATTTGCCCACCTCCTCGAGATCGGCCATCTGACGCCAGATGCTCCACGAATCGGGATGCAGCTCGGACGCACGCTCCAGGTATCGCATCCCTTCCTTGCGCTGATTCTGGGCAACGAGAAAGCGTCCGAGGCGGAAGCACGCCTGGGCCATCGCGATGTCGTCGTGCACTGATATCAGCCGTTGCCGTGCCACGTCCTCATCGAGAGCGAAATCACTCTCGTCGCCGTGGCTCACCCAGTCGCGCACCGCATCGAGATAGATTTCGCGGGCGCGCTCGCGCTCCTGCCTCGCAGGCTCGGGCCAATCGAAGGTCTCCGGATCCATTGACCGAAATGCATCGGTCACACCGGCTGTCTCGGTGGGTCGGCGAATGCGTCCATCCTCGCGTATCCATACGGCTTGCGGAACGTTCACCATGCCGTAAAGCTCGGAGAGGCGATGGTCGACGTCGATCAGGCACGGATAGGTCGGTTTTGCTTTGTCGATCCACTCCTGCGCGGCCTCTATCCCACGGCTGTCGAGGGCCACGGCAAGAATGACGAAGTTCTGGTCCTTGAGCTCCTGGTAGAGCTTCTCCCAGGTGGCAAGATCCTCGCGACAGCCGCACCACGATGCCCAGGTCACCAGCAGAACCTTGGTTCCGCGAAAATCCGACAATCGATGCAGCGCCCCCGACAAATCCGGCAGGATGAAGTCCGGGGCCTCCAGGCTGTCGAGCACCCGCGCTCTCAGCTCCGCCCCCTCCCCCAGGATCCAGCTGCTGGTGCGCGGATCGTGGAGAATCGGCCAGCCGAGCTTCGACCACAGCGCCGAGACGTTCACACGTCCGTTGGCCACCATGTGCTCTTCGGGTGCAGGGACACAGAATTCCCCCTTGCAGAATCCTTCCTCACGCACTTCCCATCCCGCGATGCCCTTGAGCTCGTACGCGGTCAGCCAGAGTTCCTCGCCGATCATGCGCGCAGCACCCGAATAGTGCGGACCCGAGTCGGTGATGATGGTCGTCATGGAGCCGTTTCCTCCAACAGGATGCCGAAAATACCCCGCACCCGACACATGGGGCAACCCAATTACCGTGTTTCGCAAATACCGCGACCCAAATTCCTGGCAATTCTTGATTTGGCGCCGCTACATTCGCTATAACGCATCGCACTGCGGCGGGGGCAATCGAGTGTCCTAGCCTGCAAGTACGATCCTCTCGAGGAATCGCCGTCAAGTCGTGGAGATGCATCGCCGTGCCAACGTTTCGCCACAAGGGAATCGAGATCTACTTCGAGCAGGCCGGTTCACGAACCAACGTGCCCATCCTGCTGATCCATGGTGTTGGCTGTCAGCTCGTTCAATGGCCCGAGTCGCTGGTCGCGGGGCTGGTGGACGGTGGCATGCGCGTCGTCATGATGGACAACCGCGACTGCGGGCTCAGCCAGAAAATGAGTGGCCTCGGGTCGCCGGATGTCGCCGCCACCGCGGCAAAGTATTTCGAGGGCGAAGCCATTGAGCCACTCTATACGCTCAAGGACATGGCCGCGGACGCGTGCGCGCTCCTCGACCATCTGGGACTCGCCGCGGCGCACGTGTTCGGCCAGTCGATGGGGGGCATGATCGCCCAGCGCATGGCGATTCATTTCCCACGGCGCATCTACTCACTCGCGCTATACATCACGACCAGCGGCAACCCCGAGCTCCCTCCACCTACCCCCGAGGCGGTGGCGGCGTTGCTCGATCAGCCAGCGGCCAACGATCGAGAGGCAGCGATTGCGCAGCTCGTGCGCAGCAGCAACGTGCTCGGCGGCCCACATTTTCTTTCGGAGGAGGTGGGAATCGCTCGCTTCGTAGCAAGCGCTTACGATCGCGCCTATTGCCCCGAAGGCCTCGCGCGGCAACTGGTTGCGATCGTGGGCGACGGCAGCCGGCTGAAGGCATTGGAGGAGGTGACGATCCCCACTCTGGTGATCCACGGCGACGCCGATCCGCTATTTCCCGCCGCCGCCGGCGAAGAGATCGCCGATGCGATCCCCGACGCAAGCCTGACGATCATCGAAAACCTCGGGCACGATCTCCCCGAGCCCATCATTGATCAGGTCCTGGACCTGGTGCTGGACCACGCCCACTCCGTGAAGGCGAAACGCTGACGTCGGGGCCGCGAGCTGAGCTGATCTTGCCGGTCAAGCCTGTGAAGCCGTTCGCCGTGAAACTTCTGGTGTGGGAGCGGCTTTAGCCGGGGGCGCCTACTTAGCCGCGAATCATGGGCTTACAAGAATCAGCATTCGCGGCTGAAGCCGCTCCCACAGGTCTTTCGAGTTGCAGCTCAGCTCAAGCGTCGTGATTGATGGCTGTCTCCAGGGTGAACTCGTAGTAGGTGATGGCCTCGGACAGCGCGAACTTCTCGCGGATGAATTCGATCTCCGGCTTACCCGCCTGAAGCGAACCGGCTTTCCAGTTCGCGCCGAGCTGGGGCCAGCGCATGAGAAGCGGCATCCGCCTTCCCCCTCGGCGCATCCCCACCGTAGCCTCCTTGAGCTCGGGCTTGAGCTCCAACAGATACATGATGGCGTCACTCAGCTGATGCACGGCTCCGGTGGGATCCCCAGAACGCAGGTTCTGGAATGCGTCCGCCACCATGGTGCGTAATTTCTCGTCGTTGATCTGTTCCGGTTTCGGCATCGGCTCACCTCACACGCTGGAAGAAATGGGGAAGTCCACACCTTCCAACTGCTCGTTGCGCCATTTCCTGTGCTCGATCTCGTGACGCTCCTTGAACTCGGGCAACACCTCCTTTCCGAACAGCTCGATCGCCTCCATGATGTGCTCGTGTTTTCGGTCACCGCATTGAGCAACGAATATCATCACGTCGAGATGCTGATCCTCGTACGTCCTGAGTATGTCGCGCACGCGATCAGGACTCCCCACCGCGGTGCCCGTGCGCGCCGCGCGGTAGAGTGCTCGCTGGACCTCGTCGGTAGGCTCGCTCTTGCGGATGTCGTCCTCGGCGATGAAGCCGGTGCGCGTCGACATCGTGGTGTCGCGCTGGTCCTGCTTCAGGAAGTCGCGATAGATGTTGACCTCCCCTGGCTGGTGTTTCGAGGCCGTCACCGGATTGTAGAAATAACCGAGTGAATGCGAGAAAAACGCCGGGCCGTTTGCACTTCGCTCCAAGGCTTGCTCGTCGGTTTTGGCCATCATGAACGTCGTCAGTACGGCAAGCGCGGGATTGATCGCGTGTCCGATGGGTATGCACTCCTCGCGCATGATTCGATAGTACTCCTTGACCCGCTCTCCGAGCTCTTCCGGTGTCTCGAAGCCGAAGCCGAGGGAGCCCATCCCGAAGCGCGCGGCGAGCATCGTGGTCTCACGTCGCGAGGCCGCTACCCACAGCGGCGGATGCGGCTTCTGCAGGGGTTTCGGAATCACGTTTCTCGGCGGCATCGAGAAGAACTCGCCCTGAAAGCCCTGATAAGGCACCTGCGTCATCATGTTGGTGATCTCGCGGGTTGCCTCTTCCCACATGGCCTTTTTCAAGCCGCGCTCGACGCCGAAACCGCCGAGCTCCTGCTCCGAGGCGGACTCGCCGGTGCCGAATTCCACGCGCCCGTTGGACAGCAGGTCGAGGGCCGCGATGCGTTCGGCCACCCTTGCCGGGTGGTTGTAGCCCGGGGGCGTGAGCGTGATGCCGTGGCCGAGGCGGATGTTCTTCGTGCGCTGAGACAGCGCGGCGAGCATCAGTTCCGGCGCCGACGAGTGCGCGTATTCCTCGAGAAAGTGATGCTCCACCTCGAAGACGTAATCGAATCCGAGGCTGTCGGCGAGCTCCACCTGATCGAGCATGTCGTGATAGATCTTGAGCTCGTCTTCCGGATTCCACTGATCCTGGTCCGCCGGCTTCGGCAACTGCAGCTCGTAGAAAAGTCCAAACTTCATTCATTAGCTCCTGTCTCAAACCAAGCGCCTGAAGGGCATCGCGGCTGAAAGCCTGCTCCTACGGGATTTCAGGCGTCATACATCACGCACCAAGTCCATCACACGCCCAAGGGTCTCGAGGCGCTCCTGCATCGAACGTCCAGCAGGGCCTACGCGCAGCGTATTCACCCCCGCATTGCGATAGGCGCGAATGCGATCGCGCACCATCTCCTCGGTACCGAGCAGATTGGCCTGAATGACCATCTCATCGGGCACGCGCTTCGTCGCTTCTTCTCGATTGCCTGCGACCCATAGTTTCTGCACTTCCACTGCGGCATCCTGCCAGCCGCCACGCCGGTAGGCTTCGTTGTAGAAATTAGTCTTGGGCGATCCCATGGCCCCGAGAGTGAATGCCACGCCCGGTTTCAGCGGCTGCACCAACTGATCGAGGTCGTCGCCAAACGCTACCGTGCCCCCCACCTGGATATCGATGTCGTCGATGGAGCGCCCTGCCTTCTCGGCACCTTGCTTGATGCGATCGAGATGCGCGTCGGCGTGTTCCGGGGTGAACGAGGTGCCGAGCCAGCCGTCAGCCGCCTCACCGGTGTACGTCAATGCATTGGGGCCGAGGGTCGCAAGATAGATGGGAATCTTGCCGTTCGCTGGTTGAGACAGACGCAGCGCCTTGCCTTCGCCCCCCGGAAGCGGCAACTCGTGATATTTCCCGTGGTACTCGAGCTTCTCGCCGGCGAACGCGAGCTTGATGATCTCCACCGTCTCACGCATCCGCGACAGCGGCGCCTTGAACGAACGACCCTGAAGACCTTCCACCACCTGAGGACCGCTGTTGCCAAGACCCAGGATGAAGCGATCGTTGCTGATGGCCGCCATCGTGAGCGCTGTCATAGCGGTCATGGACGGCGTGCGCGCGCTGATCTGCATGATTCCGGTGCCGAGCTTGATGGTGGTGGTCTTCGCGGCGAGATACGCAAGCGGTGCAACGGCATCCTGGCCCCACGCCTCGGCGCTCCAGACGGCGTGCACGCCGAGCTTCTCCGCCTCCAGCACGAATTCCACTTGGGCGTCGAGGTTGCGCTCACGCCCCGAAGCAGCACCGCCAATCGCAATGGATACCTTCATCGCGCCCCTCCCCCGAGAATACAGAAGGCTCCCGGTTTAACCGGTTAGCGGACAAAGATCAATCCTTCGGCTCCCTGCGGTCGCTCAGCACGGGTCCTTCGACGCGCTTCGTTTGCCTGCCTTGAGCGAACGCAGTGAGTCGAAAGGTTAGCGGACAAAGATCAAATGCTCGGCGCCAGGCACTCGTGCCTGGCACGAATTAGAGGTATGCGAGGGTTGCGCGCAGCTCAGCAAGCGCGTGGCGTTGCAGCGCCGCCTGCACCTTGAGCTCGACGATCTCGCTCTCGAGCTGTCCTTGCTTGCGCGAAAGCTCCTTGGTGTGATCGAGCAGGCCCGCCCGCTCCGCCGACGTGGTGTCGTCGGAAACCAGATGCTGCTCGGTGAGGACGATCTCTTCCTTGATCTCCTCGACCGCCGCCGATTTGGTGTAAATAAGGGCGTCCAGGCGTTTGACTTCCGCACCCGCTAGATAGATCTGGCGACCGTCCCGATAACCTGCGTGAAAGGCGCGTTCCAGCTCCGGCGGGCACACCTGGGAATAGCTGTATCCACTCTCACCGCGCATGAACCCGTTACGCGGCGTGCAGAACACCGTCACGCCATTGCGATATCCGGACAGATACGCCTCGCGATCGGGATTCACTCCGTGCTTCATGCACGCATCCTGATGCTTGAGCAGGCGCGACCGGCCATGCCCGTTGGCGCCATCCGCGTAGCCCACGGTCTGCCAGTCGTTGGCGAGACACTGGTTCTCACTCATGGTGGCGCATCCCGCCAATGCCACAACGACAATGAGGACACCGAGGCCTGCACCGATATCGCGCTTGCGTGTATTCATGAGCCTTCACTCCGCTGGTCTGCGTCTCTCTGAAGGATAGACGAGCCACCCGGAGCGGCTGGGGATCAAGCGGTGGGCTTACTGCTTTGCCAGGCTGCCAGTGCCGCCTGCGCATTCCTGCGCTGCTCGTCCACGGACGCACTTTCCCCTTCCACCTTCGCGGCAAGCTCCACGACGTAACCATTGGGATCGCGAAAGTAAATCGAGTGAATGAATCCGTGATCGGACACACCCCGCGTCTCGATCCCGGCGGACTGTCCTTTGGTCAACATCTGTGTGAGCGTATCGGCGTCGACCTCGAGGGCGACGTGCAGATCGAAATCATCCTGCGGTTTGAAATCGAACTCACGCCCCGGCACTTCGAAAAATGCGAGACAGGAGCCATCGTCCATCTGGAAAAACGAATGCAGCACGCTCGTCTCACGCCCCGTCTGGGTCTCTTTGATCTCGAATGCATTGACGAGCGGCAACCCCAGAAAATCTTCATAGAACTGGCGCGTCTCTTCGGAATCTCGACATCGATAAGCGCTGTGATGTAGCCCCTTGATCATCTTGATGGTCTCCCTGGTCGGGTGTCCGGTCGAAGATATCACGCATATTTTCGAATTACTCTTTACTCCGATCGTCGCTTGATGCATCTTTTCGCCGATCGCACCGCCCAGGGGAGGGAACCGTGCGGCTCAACCTGGCACGTCATCGTCGACGCTTCATCTACTGTCTTCTCACCGGGGCTGCCCTATGTGTCACGGCATTCGTGTTGGCTGCCTGGGATCAGCGCGAGCTGGCCGCTGGCATCATGATCGCCGTGCTTGGCACCGTATGGGCCGCGGCGATCAACTTCGAAGCCGATGACGAACGGCAACGCCAAGATGCGCGGATTCGCACATGGCGCGCCTGAGCGAATCTGAGATCACCGAGCTGCTCGACGCCCTCGATGGCTGGCGCCTGTCGGAAGATGGCAAGGGAATAGAAAAACACTTCGCGTTCGCCGACTTCAATGCTGCGTTCGGATTCATGGGGCGAGTCGCGCTGAAGGCTGAGCAGATGAACCATCACCCGGAATGGTTCAATGTCTACAATCGCGTCGAGGTGCGCCTGTCCTCTCACGATGCCGATGGTCTGACCGAGCGCGACGCGGAGCTCGCGCGATTCATGGACGGTGCAGTCAGCTAGTTGCGACAAAGCCCAGCAACTTCTTCACATGAGCGTGCCCGTGGGAGCGGAGAAAGTTGCAGGCGGGCTGGTCTCCGTTGCAGGTACGTCGCTGTTGGAAGCTGCAAAAGTTGCAGGCGGGCTGTACGCTCGGCAACTCGTTCGAAGCGTGGATGTGAACCTATGACCTGGAAGCCCGAAGTCGAGGAACTGAAGCGGCGCGAGGCACTCGCTCACCGAATGGGCGGCAAAGAGAAGGTCGCGCGCCAGCACGAGTTCGGCAAGCTCACCATCCGGGAACGCATCGACAGCATCATCGACCCGGGGAGCCTGCACGAGATCGGCGCACTGGCCGGGGTCGGTGAATACGACGAGGAGGGTCGACTGAAGGGCTTCACGCCCGCTAACTTCGTCTTCGGCACCGCGGAGATCGACGGCCGCCCCGTGGTGGTTTCGGGCGACGACTTCACCGTCAGAGGTGGCTCCGCCGACGCATCGATTCCGGGTAAACGTGCACTGGCTGAAGGACTCGCAAAAGAGCTACGCCTCCCACACATCCGCCTGGTGGACGGCATGGGGGGCGGCGGCTCGGTGAAAACCATCGAGAGGGCGGGACGCACCTACATTCCACAGCTTCGGGGTTGGGACACCGTGGTGGAGCACTTGGCGATTGCCCCCTCGGTGTCGTTGGCGCTCGGCTCGGTGGCCGGTATCGGCGCCGCGAGAGTGGCGACGAGCCACTACTCGGTGATCGTGCGCGACACGGCTCAGATGATGATCGCCGGCCCTGCGCTGGTCGATTGGGCAAGCCTGGGGGATGTCAGTAAAGAAGAGCTCGGTCACGCGCGAATTCATACGCGAAACGGGTCCATCGACGACGAGGTCTCCAGCGAAGCCGAGGCGTTTGCCAGCGCCAAGCGATTCATATCGTACCTTCCGACGAACGTCGATGAGCTCCCAC
>JAPULC010000214.1 GCA_027295305.1 Gammaproteobacteria bacterium | reverse complement strand
TCGGGGCTCGTGGAGTGTGTCTCGGCAATCAGCCCGCGCTTGTGTGTCTCCTCCACGATCACTTGCTGCGCCAGCGGTGAAAACCCGATCATGACAGGGGTCGAGAAGTGACCCGTGCCGCCGTACTTGATGAAATCGGGCCCGAGATCCAGATATTGGTTGACGGCGACCCGCAATTCTTCCGGCTCCATCTCCATCCACTCCTCGCCGCTGCCTTGCGTGATGAAGTCGTTGAATTGTTCCTGGAACAGGGTGAGCCCTGTTTGGCGCCGTACGGAGAAGCTGATTGAATAGGGACCACCCCACCCGACGATGTTTCCGGCAACGAGCATGCGGGGACCGACGGTGTCACCACGCGCAATCGCATCGCGAATCCGCATCAAAGGCAGGAGCGAACCGTAGCTGTCACGCACGGTGGTGAAGCCGTGTTTGAGCTGCATCTGCGCGGCCTCGAGCGTCAGGTTCGCATTGCGATCCTCGTACCGCACGATGGTCTCACCGGCTCCGTAGAGGGACAGGTGCACGTTGCTGTCGATGAACCCCGGAGTCACGTACTTCCCGCTCCCGTCGATGACGCGGGCACCACGCGGCACGTTTATCTCAGACCGCGGCCCGACCGCGGTGATCCGATTCCCGGACATGACGATCGTGCCATTCTCGATAGGTGGACCACCATTCCCGTCGATGATTGTGGCCCCGACGATCGCCGTTACGTCCTGGCCGGCCGCACGAGCGGGAAGCACGGCCAGGAAGAGCAACCCGAGGGCGGTGGAGATGGAGAATCGGAGAACGAGTGGACGGGCCATGATTGTTTCTCCCGATGCTGGTTTGGACGAGTGAGGGTTTGCTGGAGCAAAGATAGGGGCTGGTTCAGCTTGCTGCTGGACCAGTTTGCCGATGCGAGGATCGTCGTTTGCCAGTATGTGGGGCGGTGAGCACGCCGAGGCTAGCACCCAACCGTTAGACTTGCCTAAACGCTTCTTTAACGAGGGCCTTGCGCGCCGCCTCTGGAGCGGTAATGCGCCCTTCGCGCACCAGGCTCATCAGAGAATCATCCATCGTCTGCATGCCCAACTTTCCGCCCCCTTGAATGATCGAGGTGAGCATTGGCGTATTGCCCTCCCGAATCACGTTGGGGAGCGCGGGTGAGCGCAGAAGGATCTCGTGCGCTGCGCACCTTCCCTTGCCGTCGGCCGTAGGCAGCAAGAGCTGAGAGACGACGGCTGCGAGCGACTCCGACAGGGACGTGCGTATCTGCGACTGCTGAGCCGCCGGAAAGGCGTCGATGATGCGATCGATGGTCTTAGTGGCGTTGTTCGTATGGAGCGTGCCGAACACCAGAGCACCCATCTCGGCTGCGGTAATCGCCAGTGAGATCGTCTCCAGATCGCGCAGCTCGCCGACCAAGATGACATCCGCATCCTCTCGCATGGCCGCTCGCAGCGCCTGACCGAAGCCATTTGTATGCCGGCCGACCTCTCGGTGCGAGAGGGTCGACTTGTTGTTGCGATGCACAAACTCAACCGGATCCTCGATGGTCACGATGTGCTTGGCGTAGGTGCGATTGATGTGATCGATAATGGCCGCCAATGTGGTCGATTTGCCCGAGCCCGTTGGGCCGGTAATCAACGCCAAGCCTTGGTCGAGGTGTGCCAGATTCGCGACGGATTGGGGAAGCATCAGCTGTTCTACTGTAAGGATATCCTCGGGGATGATCCGAAAGACGGCGCCGATACCATTACGCTGTAAGAAGTAGTTCGCGCGAAATCTGCCGACTCCCGGTAAGGCGTAGGCATAATCGAGGTCTCCTTGGGCAACGAAGGTATTCCATTGCTCCACCGGGGTGATTTCCTGCAAGATCTGCCGCAACTGTTGGTCGGCGAGAACGGACCAGGTGTCGATCACCTCGAGCGCACCCCTCAGTCTCACCCGTGGCTCTAGCCCCGCCGCGAGGTGCAAATCGGAGCAGTCGTTTTGCTTGAGATAGTTCAGCAGTTCGTCGATCTTCGCCACGCCGTCCTCAGTCAGGAAACTTCCTGGGCTCGATAGCAAAACGCAGGGCGACTTCTCGAGCCACCACCCCATCGCGTACCAGTTCAGCCAGCGAGTCGTCCAACAGCCTCATTCCATGGGCGCTACCGGTCTCGAGCACCGACCGCAGCTGAAATGTCTTGCTTGCTCGGATCATGCTTCCCACGGCCTGGTTATTGATCAAGATTTCGAGTGCAGGAACCCGACCGTTACCATCGGCGCGGGGCACCAGCCGCTGCGACACGACTGCCTGGAGCGACTCGGAGAGCATCGTACGTATTTGGGCCTGCTCGTCTGGCTGAAACACGCCGATCAAGCGATTGATCGTGCGGATCGTGTCGTTGGTATGCAAAGTGCCGAACACGAGGTGCCCCGTCTCGGCGGCTGTAATTGCCAGTGATATGGTCTCGTGGTCGCGCAACTCACCGATGGCGATGATGTCGGGATCTTCGCGGAGGGCTGCACGAAGTGCGCGGGAGAATGACCCGGTGTGCCTGAAGACTTCCCGCTGGTTCACCAAACACCGGTTCGATGTATGAATGTACTCGATGGGATCTTCGATCGTCAGTATATGATCGGGTCGCTCCTCGTTCACGATGTTTAGGAGAGCCGCTAGCGTTGACGATTTCCCGCAGCCGGAAGGCCCAGTGATCAAAACCATGCCTTGATGAAAATTGGCGAGCGCAGCAAGCGAGCTGGGAAGCCCAAGCTGACCGAGCGACGGCGGGGACGGCGGAATGACTCTTAGAATCACGTCTGTACCTTGCTGCTGGCGGTACGCGTTGCAACGAAATCGTGCAACTCCGGCGATCTCATAGGCAAAGTCGAGCTGCCCCTCATCGTCGAGCACCTCTCGTTGACCCTCCACCAGGAGGCTGCGGACCATCTGTTCGGTCTCGCTCGACTCCACCCGCTCGCCATGGGGCTTCAGCTCCCCATTCACTCGCATCAATATTGGTGTGTTGGCGTGCACGTGCACGTCACTGGCCCCCATTTAAACCGCTTCGCGCAATATGGAATCGAGCAAGCTCGACTTCGCCATGCCGGTAACGCTGAGCTTCGCAACCGCCCCCCCTTTGACAGGCACGCTCGGGGCCTCGGGGCTCGGGGTCGTGCGTCGAGCCGCCTGAGCTGCCGTGAATGGCTCGAGGTCGCCGCTATTGCCCTGATTCTCGATGTACTCTTCCTGCACCTTGAGCAGCGATTCGAGTTGCTCTGGGCTGATGAGCTTCATCCCGACCATGACCTCGCCGATCGGCACTGGCTCTTGGACCAGCCCCTGCTGGCCAATTACGCCCTGCAACTGCTCCATCGTGAGCAGTTTGTAGTGCACAGCGAGCCGCCCGAGCAGCCCTGCGTTCCCAGAGTCAGCCACAGAAGGATAAATACTGGCTGTGAACCAAGCTTCCTGGCTCTAGTACAGTCCAATTCACGGGGGTGGAATCGTTGTTGAGGATGGAGTGTGTGGGACAGTTAAGGAGACCGGAGAGAACCTACTTAGCCTCTTGTGGGCGGTCAACCGATTGGACGCCTTGAACCGTGCTCGGCTTCTCTATCGTCCCGCCCCGAGGATCGGCTCGGCAACGCGACGGTGAACACCGCACAGGCGGATCTCGACTCTTACGCCAAAGCGCTCGGTTGCGTCTGGTGAA
>JAPULC010000213.1 GCA_027295305.1 Gammaproteobacteria bacterium | reverse complement strand
CGGCTGCTGGAGCTGCTGCAGGCCGATGCCTCGCTCTCGGTAGCCGAGCTCGCCAAGCGGGTATCGCTCTCGAGCACGCCGTGTTGGCGACGGGTGCGCAACCTGGAGGAAACGGGCGTGATTCAGAAGCGGGTGGCGTTGCTCGACCGAAACAAGATGAATCTTCCGGTGACCGTGTTCTGCGCCATCAAAACCAACCAGCACGATCTCGAGTGGCTCGATCGGTTCGCCCGGGTGGTGCGGGACATTCCAGAGGTGGCGGAGTTCTACCGCATGAGCGGCGACACCGATTACCTGATCAAGATCGTCGTGCCCGACATCGACACGTACGATCAGGTCTACAAGAAGCTGATCAGCTCCATCGACATCTACGACGTGAGCTCGAGCTTCGCGATGGAGCAGCTGAAATACACGACCGCCTTGCCCGTCTCGTACGCTAGCTAGTTCCTGTCCCGAAAGGGACAAGAACTAGCGTCCGGGACAGGGATGGGCAGGACCGCTTTTTGCGGAGCCTCTTACGGAAGAGCGCGCAGCAAAAAGCAAGGGCCTGGGAGCGCGGTGGGAGACCACCAAGATGAAGGCGAATTTATTTCGCCGCAGCGTCAACAGAAACTCGCCAGGACGGCGAGTTTCGGGACAGGAACTAGCTAGTAGCTCATTCCTCCGAGGGTCGTGATACCAGGCTCTGATCGAGCATGTAATCGATCGCGGCCTTCAACTGTTCGTCTGAGCACCGAAGACAGCCTCCCTTCGCCGGCATCGCCGGGGGAATGCCCTCGATGGTTCGCGCAAGGAGCCGCTCGACCCCGGTGGATGCGAGTTCCTCCCACGCCTCTGCGCTGCCGATCCTGGGGGCACCGGAGATCCCCAGCTTGTGACACGCGATGCAGAACATCTCGTACGTGCCCGCACCGGGATGATTCGCGCTCTCCGCGGTGGCTCCCGGCTCTCCCGACTCGGAGCATGCAACGAGTCCGATCATGCAGAGCCAACACAAGGCTCGGGTCATTCGCGCTCCCCCCCAAGGGAGATGTCGAACTCATCGGCATCGCGCCAGGCGGGAAATTCCTCTCGGTAGGCCCGAAGCGCATCGAGATCGAGGGCAACGCGGAACACGCCGCCGGCACTGCCCGCCGCCAGCAAGGACGTTCCGTCGAAGGCGAAGACAGCCGAGTCACCGACATAGTCCACCGCGTTGCCGTCCGTACCGATGCGGTTTACACCCACGACGTAGCATTGGTTCTCGATCGCGCGGGCGCGAAGGAGCGCGTTCCAGGCGAGCGCACGCGCTGCCGGCCAGTTAGCCACGTAGATCGCAAGATCATAGTCACCGCGGTTGCGACTGAAGACTGGAAAGCGCAGGTCGTAGCACACCTGCGGAAACACCCGAAACCCCTGCAACGCGAGGAGCGTGCGCTCACCTCCCGCGGAGTAGTGGCGATGCTCGTCCGCCATTCGGAAGAGATGACGTTTATCGTAGGTAGACAGCCTGCCGTCCGATTGCGCCCAAATGAATCTATTGTAGAAAGCGCCTCCTTCCTCGACGATGATCGATCCGCAGACGACGGCACTCAGGCGCGCAGCATTCGCCTTCATCCAGGAGAGCGTCGGACCTGACATCGCCTCAGCCTGGGTTTTCGAGCTCATCGTGAACCCGGTGCTGAACATCTCCGGCAACACGATGAGATCGCAAGGCTCGGATAGCTCCTCGAACATGCGATCGAAGCGATCGCGATTGCGCTGCGCATCGTGCCAGTGAAGCTCGCTCTGAATCAGCGCAACGTTCAGAGTCGACATAGAATCTCCGCACCGCGCGCCAGCGTCGCGTCATCCTTGCAGAAGCAGAATCGCAGCAGTTTCTGCTCCGGCGGATCGTCATAGAATACCGACACGGGAATCGACGCGAGCTTTTCGCGTACCGTGAACTCCCGCGCAAGAGACACATCGTCGAGATCTGAAATCTCACTGTAATCGAGGAGCTGGAAATAAGTGCCCGCTGAAGGTTTGAGGCGAAATCGCGAGGGCGCAACCAACCGGCAGAACAGATCACGCTTGCTCTGATAGAAATCCGGAAGCGTCAGGTAATGCTCGGGGTGCGCCGAGAGAAAATCCGCCAACGCAAGCTGCACCGGGGTGTTGCTGCAGAAGGTGACGAACTGGTGAATCCGTCGAAACTCTTCCGACAGCGCCTTCGGCGCCACGCAATAGCCGATTTTCCAGCCGGTGGTGTGATAGGTCTTGCCGAAGGAGGAGATGACGAAGCTGCGGGGTAGCAGGTCCTCGTAGCGCAGCAGACTCTCATGGGCGACCCCATCGAAGATGATGTGCTCATAGACCTCGTCCGAGATCAGGAAGAACTCGTGGCGCGATGCGAGCGCCCGCAGAGCCTGGAGGTCTTCCCCACGAAGCACACTACCCGTGGGATTGTGCGGGCTGTTCAGAACGATGGCTCGGGTCCGCGCTCCGAGCGACGCCTCGACTCGATTCCAGTCGATGCGAAAGTCCGGAGCGGTGAGGGGAAGATGGATGGTTCTTCCACCATTGAGTGTCACTGCCGGGTCATAGGAATCGTAGGCAGGGTCGAACACGATCACCTCGTCCCCGGGCCGCACCACCACGCTCAGCGCACAGAAGAGTGCTTCGGTGGCACCCGACGTGATGGTGATCTCGGTGTCGGGGTCCACGTCAGGTCCATAGAGGCTTTGCACCTTTTTCGCCAACGCTTCGCGCAGGCTCGGCACGCCGGCCATCGGGGCATATTGATTGCGGCCGTGATGCAGGTAGTGGCTGACGCCATCGAGAAGCTCCGCCGGGCCGTCGAAGTCGGGAAAGCCCTGGGAGAGATTGACGGCGTCGTGATCCAATGCCAGTTGAGACATCACGGTGAAGATGGTGGTGCCCACACCCGGCAGCTTGGTTTTGAGCTCAGGAATCGATTGCAATGCAGTCAGCCCACTCTTTCAAGAAGGCAACCATTCTCGCAGCGCGGACACCGGCGGCCAAGGCGCGGGCCGGTTCCATGGCACGCCGGCCCTCTGCTGGCTAGTTCCTGTCCGAAAATTGCCAGGCCCTTGGGCTTTTTGCTGCGCGCTCTTCCGTAAAAGGCTCCAGAAAAGCGGTCCTGCCCATCCCTGTCCCGGACGCTAGTTCCCGTCCCTTTCAGGACAGGAACTAGCTAGTCAAAGTAGCTGCTCGTGGGGGGTTCAGGCGCGGTCTCGTGCTCAACCAAAGTCCGGCTGGGGTTCTCGCACGGAATGTACCCGACAAGATGGCGTCTCTCGGAATGAGAGACAACGCCCTCTTCCTTTTCCAGCGCGAGGGTCAGGCCTTCATTTCGTCTAAGGCGAACCTCTACCTCGTAGGCGGGCGTGCTATCGACTCGAACGCGGTACTCGCCCTCGGGAAGCATCACCGGTTCACCCGATCCGAGTGCGCCGTTGGCGACGACAGAATCGCCCTGGAATACACGAAACGGTGTTCCCACGGTGCCGGCCAGCGCTTCTTTGAGCTCGGCCGCACTGCCTGCCGTGAGAAAGCGGCCGCCGGAAGCCTGAGCAATCGCGTCGAGACTCGCGGTGTCTTCATCCGCGGCGTTTCCGAGCCCGAATCCGATCACGTGAATCACGATTTGCTCGTCGTGAAGGCTTCGCGCTGCCGCAACGGGATCCCCGCCGCAGCTTTCGATTCCATCGGTGACCAGCACCACCGCGCGCTCGCTCTGCGACTCCTCGAAATCACCGGCAACCTGGTTCAGCGCGTAGGCGATGGGCGTCTGCCCCAGGGGCCGCAGCCCTGCGATCGCGCGACGAATGGGTTCGCGGTTCTGCTTGCCGAAGGGCACGAGCAGCTTCGAGTCGGAGCAGTCGTGCAGGTCGCTCGGGCTCGTAGAGCCGTACGCCCGCAGCGCCAGCTGCAGGTCGCCGGGAAACCAATCGGAGACATCGCGCAGAATCTCCTTTGCAACCGTCATCTTGGGCTGACCATCCATCCGTCCCCACATGCTTCTCGACGCATCGACGACGATCGCAACCGCTCGCTCGTTGAGTGAGACAGCCGATCGCCCATTATTCATTGCCGTGACCTCCAGCGGCGCGCAGCTCCCGGGGCCGACGGTCACGTTGATCACGGACTCCTTTACCTGTTCGTTCAGACTGGTTGCTACGGCCACGATGCGGTTGTGTCCCGGCTGGAGTGGCACGCGTCCGGTGAAGGTGCCGCCTGCGAGGCGCGTGGGGAACGACTGGGAGTCGTTCACGCGCAGCGTGACGTAATCCACACCTGTCGTTCGAAGGTTCAGAAATGCCTCGGGAAGCCTCGCCGGGTCGGTCACGTGGACGAAACT
>JAPULC010000212.1 GCA_027295305.1 Gammaproteobacteria bacterium | reverse complement strand
GCTCTTCCGCAAAAGGCTCGCAAAAGCGGTCCTGCCGGGACATCCTGTCCCGGACTGTCGTCGCTACCAGGGCCGTATCTGCACGGTTGTCGCCAACGAGACCTGCGAGGCGGAGCTAATCTTTCACGGGCGAAACGCCGCCCGGATACACGATGTCCGCGAGGCGTACCGGAAACTCACCCCGCGGGCAATCGTCGAAGTAGTAGCGCAGGCTGTCGTGGATCACGGGGAACGCGAGCTCGTCCCAGGGGATGTCGTCCTCACGAAACAGTTGCACCGCCTCGCTCTCGGGGCCCGCGGAGAAGTCCTCGCTCATCAGCCTCGCGCGGAAGAAAAGATATACCTGCGAGATGTGAGGCAGATTGAACACGGTGTAGAGCCCATCGAGCTCTACACTCGCTCGTGCCTCCTCCCATGTTTCACGGATGGCGCCTTGCGCGAGGGTCTCACCCAGCTCGAGAAACCCCGCCGGCAGCGTCCATAGCCCCTGGCGCGGCGCAATGGCGCGCTTGCACAGCAGGATCTGTCCCTCCCAGACGGGGATGCAGCCGGCGACGATCTTCGGGTTCTGGTAGTGGATGGCACCGCATGCATCGCACACGAAACGCTCCCGATCGTCGCCTTCGGGGATTCGCGACGTGACGGGCTGGCCGCAGTGGCTGCAGAAGTTCAAGGAGCGCTCAGTGGCGAGGGTGCGCGCGCTCGTGCGCGTAGTGCAAGACCCGGGCGGGGGGGCGCTGGGGATGGGGTGTGGGTGCGTTGAAGGCGACGGACAGTTGACGCAGCGAGGCGTGCATCATTGCCGAAATCCGAATCAAGGCACCCAGCGGCGTGCTGGAACGACGACGTTCCATGTCGACCTGAAATTGCAGCCCTCGAAGCCTTGGGCGTCGTGCCGGGGAGGCCTGTTCGATGATCTGAGCGCAGAGTCTTCGTCTGAGCTCCTCCAAGCCGTCGGGGTCATTGCGGGCCATATCCATCAGGATCTCGAACTCTGGTAAGCGCAGGTACATCGTGCGTCCCCCAATCCCACAAGCCGCGCTATCTTAATGCATCGAGCTGAGAATTGGGGCATGATCGGCCCCGATCCTGCCTCCGTCGATAACACAGAATCTACATAACTAAGTTATCGTAACAAATTGAAAAAAATAGATTTTAGGACCCGTCATGATATACGACTTAGGGGAGAGAAAGCTTCGAACGGAGGGTGATCACTTCATTGCGGAGACGGCGGTGGTGATCGGCGACGTGTTGCTCGGGCACAACGTCAGCGTGTGGTTCAACGCAGTGGTGCGGGGTGACAACGAGCCCATTACGATCGGAGAGAACTCGAACATTCAAGATATGGCGGTGCTCCATACCGACGTCGATGGGACGCCGGTCATCATCGGGCGCAATGTGACGGTGGGTCACAAGGCGGTGCTTCACGGCTGCACGGTGGGGGACAACAGCTTGATCGGCATCAATGCAGTGGTTCTGGATCGGGCCGAGATCGGGCGCAATTGCCTGATCGGAGCGGGGGCGCTGATCCCCGAAGGCAAGAAGATTCCGGACAACTCATTGGTGATGGGAATTCCCGGCAAGATCGTCAGAGAGGTCGACGCGGAGCGCGAAGCGACCTTGACCCGCAGCGCCATGCTCTACGTGGACAACTTCAAGCGCTACCAGCGCGAGCTAGCCCGCTCGCGCTAGCCTTTGCTCGGGTGTTATAGTCCGAGTGTTCCGAAGAACCATGTCATCGATGAAGCAGGCGGTGCCGACACAGCAAGACGAATACGGGCTCGCATTCGAGAGCCTGGCGCTGCTGCTTACGCTACGACTGCCGGCGTAGCCCGGCATCGACCCACACACAGAGGTGCGCAGGCACCCGACCCGATCCCCCCTTAAAGATTCGACCTAACGTGAGAGTTGAGGTGTGAGATGACTTCGGAAGTCCAGATCTCGAAAATGCCGTTCCAGAAATACCGGTCCTTCGCGCCGGTGGATCTACCTGACAGAACCTGGCCGAACAAGGTGCTGACCCATGCGCCCATCTGGTGCTCCGTGGATCTGCGCGACGGGAACCAGGCGCTCATCGATCCCATGGACCCCAGCGAGAAGATGAGGCTCTTCGAGCTGCTTCTGAGTCTGGGCTTCAAGGAGATCGAGGTGGGATTTCCGGCGGCGTCCCAGCCTGATTTCGATTTCATTCGCAAGATCATCGACGAGCATCTGGTGCCGGACGACGTTCGCATCCAGGTGCTGTGTCAGGCGCGCGAGGAGCTGGTGAAGCGCACCGTCGATGCGCTGGAAGGGGCCGGCAAAGCGATATTCCATCTTTACAATTCCACCTCCACTCTGCAAAGGCGCGTGGTCTTCGGCATGGATCGCTCGGAGATCGTGGACCTCGCCGTTCAGGGCACCGAGTGGGTGAAGCAGGAAGTGGCGCGTCTACGGGACGTTGACGTGACGTTCGAATATTCACCCGAGAGCTTTACGGCCACCGAGCTCGACTTTGCCGTGGATATCTCCTCGGCCGTCGCCCGTTCGTGGGGCGCGACTCCCCGCAAGAAGATGATCGTCAATCTTCCCTCGACGGTTGAGATGGCGACCCCCAACGTGTACGCCGATCAGATCGAGTGGTTCGTTCGCCACTTCCCGGAACGGGACAGCACGGTCATCAGCCTGCACACGCACAATGATCGCGGCACGGGCATAGCTGCCACGGAGCTGGCGCTCATGGCCGGCGCCGAGCGGGTCGAAGGCACGCTCTTCGGTAACGGTGAGCGCACCGGTAACTGCGACATCGTCACCGTCGCCATGAATCTGTTCTCGCAAGGCGTGGACCCCGAGCTCGATCTCGCAAATCTGAAGCGCGTGGTGGAGGTGGCGGAGTCGGTGACGAAGCTGCCCGTGCATCCGCGTCATCCGTACGCGGGCGACCTCGTTTTCACCGCGTTCTCGGGATCGCACCAGGATGCGATTCGCAAGGGTATGTCGCAGGTAGACCGCGATCAGTGGGAGGTCCCCTATCTGCCCATCGATCCGGGTGACGTCGGCTCTTCATACAAGGAGTCGGTGCGGGTCAACAGCCAATCCGGCAAGGGTGGCGTGGGATTCATTCTCGAAGAGCACTTCGGTGTGGCATTGCCACGGGACATGTTGGTCGAGTTCAGCGCAGTCGTGCAGGCGCTCACGGAAGGGCTGAGGCGCGAGGTCTCTCCCGGTGAAATCTGGAAGGCTTTCTGTGACGAGTACGTGGTGGAGTCGGGGCCCTACCGGCTGCTGGATTACGACCTGTCTCACGGCGAAGGTGACTTACAGCGTTGCGAGGCGCGGGTGGAAGTGTCGGCGCAGAGCGTGGACGTCTCCGGAGAGGGCACCGGCCCCATCGACGCGTTCCTCAACGCGATGGTGAAAACGCTGAACGAGCCGCTGAACATCGTCGACTATCACGAGCATGCACTTGGGAGCGGCAAGGATGCGCAAGCGATCACGCTCATTGCCATCGACGATGAACGCGGCCCGTGCTACGGCGCGGCGGTCAGCCGCAATACCATCACCGCCTCGTTGATGGCGGTGATCGCGGCTTTGAATCGTCGTTGGAAAATTGGCGCGTAACGGTCGAGCCTCGCGGCATCTCTGAAACCTTGCTGCCACACCAGAAACACAACTCAAAGCGTCTGCAGGGCCGCTGGTCAGGACTCGTCGGCGACCTCGATCGTGCCTTCCGTGCGGGCCTGAGCACGCCAGATGTGTGCGCTTCGGATCATGTTGTCCTTGATCTGAAGTGTCTCGATGCGGTATTCATCGATGCCCACGCAGACGTTGGACTCCGGAATCATCTCGAGATGTTCCAGGATGAGACCGTTCAGCGTACGTGGGCCACGCGTGGGAAGTGCCCATCCCAACGATCGATTGATGTCGCGCAGGAGTGCCCCACCGTCGATGATGTAGGTGCCGTCCGATTGCGGGTGAATCTCGGGAATCGAAGCGGCCACGTCGGTGGTGAATTCGCCAACGATTTCTTCGAGGATGTCCTCGAGTGCCACGATGCCCTGGACGTCGCCGTATTCGTCGACCACGATGCCGAGACGTTCCTGATGCTGCTGGAAGTTGAACAGCTGCGTGTGCAATGGTGTGCCTTCGGGCACGAAATAGGGCTGGAGGGTTTCCTGCAGGATTGCCGCCTTCGTGAGTTCTTCCTCACGCAGAAACCGCGCCGCACGGCGCAGGTGCAGCACGCCGATGATATTGTTGACGTTGTCCTTGTAGACGGGCAAGCGCGTGTGCTGGCTCGAGCAGATCAGGTTCACGATCTCACCGAGGTTGTCGTCGATATCAATGCCCTCGATCTCTTCGCGCGTCACCATGATGTCGTCGACAGTGATCTTCTCGAGATCGAGAATTCCGAGCAGCATGTTCTGGCGTCGTATTGGAAGCCGAGCACTCTCGTGCAGCACGGTGCGCAACTCCTCGATGGACAGTCGATCATGGACGGCTCCCTGCGTGTTGACGCCGAGGGGACGCAGCAGGGCGTTGCTGATCGCGTTGACCAACCACACGAATGGGTACAGAAGTCTCAACAGTGGCTGCAGCACGTATGATGACGGATAGGCCAATGCTTCCGGGTACTGAGCAGCGATGGTCTTTGGCGCCACCTCCGCGAAGATGAGGAAAACGAACGTCAGCACGACGGGGGCGATGACGAGTCCCACGTCGCCGAGCAGACGCAGACCAATGACCGTGGCGAGGGATGCCGCGAGAAAGTTCACCAAGTTGTTGCCGATGAGAATGACCCCGAGCAAGCGGTCCGGGCGAGAAAGCAGCTCATTTGCCCGTCGGGCGCCGGGGTGGCCCTCGTTGACGAGATGTCGCAGGCGATAGCGGTTGAGCGCCATCATGGCCGTCTCGGACCCGGAAAAGTAAGCCGACAGGAGAATCAGAACGAAAATGGCGACCAGTATCAGGGTGACGGACGTTTCAGCGGTGTTCATTGAACTTTGCGGTCAGCGAGCAAGGATGATCTCGATGACGAGCTTGCTTCCGAAATAAGCGAGCATCAAGAGAACGAAGCCCGTCAGTGTCCAGCGAATGGCAATGACTCCACGCCAGCCGAGTGAGTGGTGGCCCCAGAGGAGAACGGCGAAGACGATCCACGCAACCAATGATAGTGCCGTGTGGTGTACCACACGTTGAGCGAACATGTCTTCGAGGAATACGAATCCCGTGACGATTGAGGCGGTGAGCGCGACCAATCCCGTCCAGAGGAGTTGAAACAGAAGCACTTCCATGGTGGCGAGCGGCGGAAGCGCGCGCAGCAGGACGAGGGATCCGCCGGTGTGCAATCGATGATCCTGGAATGCGAAGATCAGCGCCTGGCATGCCGCGAGCGTGAGGATGCTGTAGGCCACGATGGAGAGCAGCGCATGAAGTCCGATGCCCGGCGCAAGTTGCAGGCGCGGCTCGTAGCCGCTCGACAGCATGAGAGAACCCGCCACACAGGCCGCTGCCAACGGATAGACCAGCAGGAACAGGCTCTCCATCGGCTGACGCAACGATCCCAGCAGCGTGATCACCACCACGATCATCGAGATCAGGGACGCCACCGAATATAAACCGAGGTCGAGCCCGTTGGGCGTCGCGATCACCAGCACCACCGCAACGGCCTGGGCGATCACGGCGACGGCCCCCAGAATCTGCATCATCCATGGAGCGAGGGGTTGCCGGCGAATCAGGCGCAGCGCCTCGAGCCCCGTTGCAGTCAGATACAGGATGGCAGCGAGCGCGCCGGGATAGATGGGGTTCATTCGCATTGAGGTTTGGGTACGCGCATGAGTTTGGCACATGGCGACGAAAGCGGGAAGCAGTGGCCGAGTTCCCCGTAACGCACGGGAGCGCAGGGAGTGAGCACCGGGATGCGCGACACGATCCGGCAATGACGGATTACGCCGAGCTTTGGTCGGCGCGCCGGCTTTCGCGACCCTTCGAAGCCGAAGAAGCGGCGCGAGACTGCGCTATAATCCGCTGTCTTTTGAATCGATCGATACGGGTTCATGTTTGAGAGTCTGAGCGAACGTCTGACTCGCACGTTGCGAGGTGTCGCGGGTAAAGCGCGACTCACCGA
>JAPULC010000211.1 GCA_027295305.1 Gammaproteobacteria bacterium | reverse complement strand
GGCAGTGGGCTGCTTAGTCTAAGGCCAATGCGTCGTCGAGTCAGCGCACGATGATTGCGGTGGGAAACCACGGCAAAGCGATGAATGGACGCTGGTATACTTCCAACCCCGAGCAGGCACTGCGAGCCGCGCACGAAACTCGCGCAGATCGAAACCTAGACTTGAACGCATTCGCGGTGGCCTCAACCGAGGGATCGAATCGCGGAGACGACCCGCTCGAGATCATCCTCGGTCGACTCCCTTGGCGCCAATAACGGTTGTCCCGCGGTAACTGCGAGCTCGTTGTCGTACAACCACTGATGAAGCCGCGTCAGATCTCGCGCAAAGGCGACCAGACCGAGGCGAGGCATGACCCGGTATTTCAGCCGTGCTGGAATCTCTACGAGGACTCTTGGCAACAGGCGTGAGATCATCTCGAGCCCGCGCGATCGAGGCAGCGGATAGATGGCGAGCGGGCGCTTCAGTCGCACGACCTCGGTGATCATCGACATGCTGTCCCCCGTCACGACGAAACCATCGGCGCATGCGAGCAAACCGAGATAGGGGTTGTCGCCGCCCGTGCCCCACTTGTACACGATGGCGTTGGATGGAAGCGCCCGCTCCAGTGCATCCACCGCGGCAGCCGCGGTACGTCGGCTGGTGGTAACGTAGAGTGTGCCGGTTCCGTTCAAGTATCCCCTCGCTCGCTCGATCAGCTCCCGCGCACCATCGGCATCGAACACATAGGGGCGCGTCGAGCCTCCCACGAGAACGCCTATGACGGGTTGGCCCAGCCGGGCGAAGTGGTCTTCCCATTGGGTTCTGGGCTCGTTCAGTCGTCCCTCATCCACCCGCATCAGCGGCAGCCCGATCTTCAATACGTTCGATGCGTCGGGGAGCGCGTACTGGATAGGGGAGATGACGAGCGCGTATTGCTCCAGAGGTCGCTTGGGCCGGCCGAACAGCACGATGCGCGCCTTTCCGCCCGATTGCTTTTTTACCCAGAATGCCGCCATGGAAGGTCGACGACCGATGGTGAGAATGAGATCCGGCCAGGGTGGTTCGAGACGATCGGATTGCCGATGGTCCACATGATAGAGCGACGCGAAAAACGGTGGCTTGCCCTTGGTGAACGGCTTCTTGAAGATGAGCCTGCGGTACTCGACGTCCCAGCCGAGGCGGGCGACCACCGCCTCGATCTGCGCATTGTCTCCCATCTTGTCGCTGACGATCACCCAGACTTTGCGCTGGTGGGACGGGTTGGAGGACATCGCTATCGTGTCGGAGTGACGTTTGGGATGAGTGGTTGATTGTACTGGCGTACGGCCATCGGGACAGACGTGCCCGTGCCCGAATCGATTGACCCCTCGAGAAGCAGTGGGCAGAATTTGGCTTCACCGTCACGAGCTCCCACGAATGCAGATACTGACCGATCTCGTTTACTGGCGCCGGGGCGAGCGCTCGCTCGCGCTCGATCTCTACGTGCCGGAGCGACCGCGTGCCACCGTGATCTGGGTCCACGGCGGCGAATGGCTTCAGGGGAACAAGGACAATCCGCCTTCGGCATCGCTTCTCGTCGAGCGGGGATTTGCCATCGCCAGTATTTCCTATCGATTCTCGAGCGAGGCGCTCTTTCCAGCGCAGCTCGAGGACTGCCGTTCGGCCGTTCGCTGGCTGCGTGCGAACGGCAATCAGTACGGAGTGCCGACGTCTTCGCTCGGCGCGTGGGGGGCTTCGGCGGGCGGTCATCTGGTGGCACTACTTGGCACGGCTGCGCATGTCGACGCGTTCGACGTGGGGGAGCATCTGGATCAGCCTGCGCACGTGCAGGCAGTGTGCGACTGGTTTGGACCAACGGACTTTCTGCAGATGGATGCCAATGCCACCGACGACAGTGCAATCGTCCACGATGCCCCCGACTCCCCGGAGTCGCTGCTAGTGGGTGGACCCATTCAGGAGCAGCTGGAACGGGTGGCTGAAGCGAACCCCATCAGCTATGTCGATGGTAATCCACCTCCGTTCCTCATCATTCACGGCGACCGCGATCGTCTCGTGCCTTGCCATCAGAGCGAGCTCCTCGCTCGGGCGCTCGACGACGCCGGCGCAGAGGTGGAGTTCGTCCGGTTGGCGGGCGCCGGACATGGAGATGGGGCGTTTTTCACGCCGGAGGTGGCCCAGCAGGTGATCGTGTTCTTTCAGGACCATCTCCTGTAAGAGGGTCATCTGCCGCGAGAATCTCGAGACGTTGGAGCCGATCGCCAAGCGGATCGTGTCAGCGGCGAAGGCGCTGCTTGGCAGCGCTAGAGCCTTACGCGCCGAGTCCTAGGCCGCGCAGGTGTCGTTCCAGCCGCTTCAGGTCGGCGCGCGTGTTCACGTTGACAAAGCTCTCGGCTTGCTCGGAGAAGTCCACAACCGCTGGGTCCATGCTTTGGACCCAGCCGAGGACTTTACGTTTGCCGGATTCAATGTAGCTTTCGATGGAAGCAGCGGATGCGCACTCGAGCAGCAGGAACAGGGGTTGTGCCTGACTCCCGTCGTGCGCGATGGCTGCCGGACGGCCGTCTTGCTCGAGCGCCTGGACGAGTGCCTTCACGATGTGCGCGGACAATAGTGGCGTGTCACCCGGACACACGAACGCGTAGTCGGATTCGCAGCGAGCAAGTCCCGCATGTATGCCGGCGAGTGGGCCGAACTGTCCGGGAATGTCGTCTAGGCAGGTGGGTGCGTACGATTCGTAGACCTCGCGGTGGCGGTTGCAGCAGATCAAAATCTGGCCGACCTGAGGCATCACGCGCTCGACCACCCAGCTCACAATGGGCTGACCCTTGAGATTCACGAGTGGCTTGTCGACGCCGCCCATGCGCCGCCCTTCGCCCCCGCAGAGAACGAGGCCCGTGATCTTGCTGCGATGGATCATGTTTCAGCCCCGCACTGCTTGCCCTTGCTCTTTAGATGGATGCCGCTCGTCAAATGGAGGTATCGCCATCGCTGCGGGTGGTCCGATCCGTGGGCCTACGAGAACACGAACCGGTCCCTATCTCAAGCATCACGATGGGTCGCGGGCGCGAGGGCGCGAGATCGCTATAATGCGACGCTTTCCGCGACATCCCGTGCCATGAAACGCGTCCTCGACCTCCCTGGCGCAGTCAACCTGCGCGACTTTGGCGGCTACACAACTACCGACGGTGAGCGCGTGAAGCCTGCGCTTCTATTCCGGTCGGGCATGATGGCGAACATGACCGCGAATGCTCAGGATGAGTTTCGCGCACTCGGCATCAAGGTGATCTGTGATCTCCGGCGCCAGGACGAGCGCGACAATGCCCCGACGCCGTTTCCGGAGGACGATCCGAGGCTGTTTCACATAGCCATGGACCCCGGCAGTGGTGTGGCGATGCGCGAGCGTACGCGACAAGGTCAGTTCGATCTCGACGAGCGCATCCGCTTCATGACGGACATCAACCGGGAGCTCGCACGCGATCACGTTCCGCATTATCGACGCGTCTTTCAGAGTCTCATGCACGCAGATGGGAGCGGATTTCTCATCCACTGCACTGCAGGCAAGGATCGCACCGGCTTTGGCGCCGCGGTGATACTGTTGGCGCTCGGTGTCGATCACGACACGGTGATGGAAGACTATCTGCTCACGAATGAAGCCATGGACTTCGAAGCCTTCATTCTGCCCCGGTTACGCACTGCCTACGGCGACCACATGACCTACGAAGATGCCCGTGCGGCCTCAGGCGTGCGGGCGGAATATCTGCACGCCGCGTTCGAAGAGGTCGAGCGCGCCTTTGGATCCTTCGCGCGCTATCTGCGCGACGGCCTTGGCGTCGATGCGGGTGACCGGCAACGCTTGCGCGAGCAATATCTCGTGTAGGTTGGGAGAAAGGGGACAGTCCCTGTGCGAGAAAAGGGGAAAGTCCCGATAAGGGACAATCCCCTTCACAGATGATGGGCCTAGCCGGCAGCGGCTGCCTTCGCCTTGATCTCCAGCTGGATGTTCCGCAGCTTCTCCTCGGTCAGCGGGTAATGCCAAAGCAGTGGCATCGCCACGAACTTGAAGAGCGCCGGGATGACCGAGTACAGGCAAGCCAGCATGAATAGCGTGAACCAAGTGTTGTCGGTGTTCATCGGATCGGCCAGCGAGTTGAAGCCGAAAGCCACGGCAAGGCCCGTCCCGATGAAGATCCCGAGTGCATAGGACGCCTTCTGCACCATGGACCAGATCGAGAAATAGGCACCGGCCTGCTGCTTGCCGGTCTGTGCCGTATCGAGGTCGACGACGTCTGCCGCCATGGCTCGCGGGAGCGCTGCCAATGCACCGATTGCGGAACCCTTCAGGCACATGACGATGAGGAAGAAGACGAACTTGCCGGTTTCGATCCCCTCGAAGTAGGACACCATACTCTGGTACGTTTCAGTTGGCAGGAAGCTCATCAGCAACTCCACCCGGAATACGGTGAACCATTCCTGAGGCGCGATGTAGATGAGCGGAAGGAGAGATGCCCAGACTGCGTACCAACCGATCGCCACCATGGTTGCCCGGTGCTTTCCGATCTTGCGCGAGAGCTTCAACCACAGCGGAATTGCGGCGATCTGGCAGAGGAAGTACGGCGCTAGATAGAGGCCGTAGAGCTCTCCGGCGAGCATCACGTGCTTGACGAAGTAGAAGCTCAGGCTGTTGGTCATGGCCGAGCCCATGGCCGAGAACGTGAAGATGACCATGAGCCGCATAAAGGGGCCGTTCCTCATCACGTACCTGAGGCTCTGCATCAGCGGAAGTCGCTCGCGCGTCTCCTTCACGGGCCACTCGGGTACCGCGACGACTGCGTTGGTAACGAGGGGCACCATCAGAACGGCCATTGCGATCGTGAGGAAGAACACGGCGTCGGCCGGACGTGTGTAACCAAAGAACAGAATGACCGCGGGCGTGAAGGCAGAGATCAGTGAACCCGTCACCCCGAAGCCCTCGCGCCAGCTCGTGATCAACGTGCGTTCGTTGTAGTCGTTCGAGAGTTCGGCGCCCCAGGCGCTGTAAGGCAGATCCTTGATGGTGGAGCCGAGATAGGTGACAGCCACGGCCATGAAGAGCCATGGATAACCGGAGTTGAACGACCAACCGAGGAAGCTCACTTCGCTGAACTCGACGGGGGGCACGAACAGCAGCCAGATACCGACGATGTAGATCGGCGTCCCGATCAGAACGAACGGTTTGCGGCGTCCCCAGCGCGTGTGCCACCGGTCGGAGACGAAACCGATTATGGGATCCGTGATGACGTCGGTGAAGCGCGAAAGGGTGATGATCAGGCCCACCATCACCAGTGACAGTCCGAAGCCGTCGGAATCCGAATACAGCGGCGGCAGATACACCGCCATCGGCAGGCCTACCAGCGCAAGCGGTACTGCCGGGGCTCCGTAGGACGCGAGGACGTATCTGGATAGGGGCTTGCGCTCGGTGCCGGTCTGGTCTGCAGCGCCTGCCTCGGCGAGTTCGGCCATGGATTCTCTCTCCTTCCCTCTGCGGCTTAGCCTACCAGAGTTCTATACCTCGACCGTCTTGGTGGTCGAATTTCCGGAAAGATCCAGTTAGATGAGAGAGTTCACTCTGCGCAGGCATCGCATCGTCAGAAGGGAATGTGGCACGAACACCACTTGGAAAAGAAGGCCCCGACGGCAGAGCGATGGGAGGATGCGAGGAGAGACTGCCTCGGGGCCGTGGCCCGCGCGTTTCGGCTTCTTACCGACCTCTGGGGTTGTTCTTTTTCTGCGCGGGCGGAATAACTCTATTCAATTCCCGTGCCAGGTTGGACGCCCAAGAGTAATCGGGGTTCATATGATTGATTTCATTGCCAAAAACACCAATAGTGCGTTCGCGCTGCTGTGTCGCTGCTATGGTGGAAGCCGCCAAGTCGCTACGAAATATTGGGGCCGTCGCGT
>JAPULC010000210.1 GCA_027295305.1 Gammaproteobacteria bacterium | reverse complement strand
CCAGCCTGGTGCCGTCCGGCGACCAGGAAGGTGCGCTGTTGAGACCCCGAAATCCAGTGAGCTTGACGCGCTCATCGCTACCGAGATCATGAAGATAAATGGCAGGTCGCCCGCCCTCGAAAGACACGTAAACGATCCTGCGCCCATCGGGTGACCACTCCGCCGACAGCAGCGGCTCATTGGAATCGACCAGCGTACGGTCCCGCGCGCCGTCCGAGTCCGCGAGCTTGAGCTGAAAACGCACATCGGGCGTGCCAATATTTTGTGCGAGCACATAGATGATGCGCGTGGAAAACGCCCCGGGAATGCCGGTGATCTCCTCATATATCTCGTCGCTCACGTGATGGGCAAAGTCGCGCAGATCGCTAACCGTGGTCTCGATGCGTTCCATCAACATCAACTCTTCCTGAGCAACGTCGAACAATCGGTATTGCAGCTCCACGCGACCTTCCAAACCCGAGCCCAGGGTACCGATGAGAAGATACTCGACGCCCTGCACGCGCCAATCGCGAAAGAATACCTCCTCGGGCGTCGTGGGATAGCTCAACATGTCGGCTGGATCGAGGGGCGCAAAACGACCGCTTCGAGCGAGGTCGAATGCCACGATGTCTGCGATGTCTTCCGGCGCCCTCGCCTCTTCATCCCAACCGAAAGGTACGATCGCAATCGAAGTGGGATCGTCTACGCCTCGCACCACTTCCACGACCACGTCGGCTTGTGCGGAGACGAAGATGGAAAGGAGCAACCAGGTTGCAGCGAACTTCCGTAAATTCATCTATTGAAATTCGCGGCCACGAGAGAATCTCGCCAAAGAAACGGTGGGAGCGGCTTCAGCCGCGAATGAGGGACTTCGCGGGCTGTAGATTCGCGGCTGAAGCCGCTCCCACACGAGAAAGTCGCGCATCGAGCTTTTGTGACACCCTCCAATAACGCCGCTCCCACACGAGAAGGCTGGACCACACGACAAGGTCCTTCGAGGTTTCGGAAACTCGCTCTCGTTCCAGAACATCTCACCGCATCAGATCCTCGGGCCTGAAGAGAATTCGAAACTTCCGGAAATTGCGCTCGAACAGCTGTCGATCCTCCGGCACCTCGAAACGCCGCGCACGACGCACTGCGTTCTCGGCCGAACGGTCGAACGCTGCACTGTCACTGCTGCGCACGATGGTCACACCCACCACATCCCCGGTCGGCACCAGCTCGATCATCAGCTCCACCTCCATGCCGTTGCGAGCACTCGGCGGTCGCGACCAATGCCCGGCCACGAGATTCGCGATGCCATCGAGATAGCTCTGGCTCGCGACCTCCAGCTGCACCTGCGCAACGATCGGCGGCTCGTTGCCGAGCGCTTGGTCGAACCAGTCGGCAATTCGCGAACGCTCCCGCGCGCGCGCCTCTTCTGCGCGCTTGCGCTCCTCCTCCAGCTTGTCTTCAGGCCTGGCTTCAAGCCGTTCTTCAAGTTGGGCCTCGACGGGCGACGGCGTGACCAATGTTTCGGGCTGCGCCTCGGGTTCGACCAAAGGCACGGTGGCAGGTTCAATCGTTGGCGCAATCTCGACTTCGCGTGGTTGCGCCTTGAGCTTGACGAGGGCCGCGTTGACGATGACCGACTTCACGACCTGGAACTCGGTCACGTCGGGAACCCGCCATCCGCGCCACAGCGCAAACACCGCAAGCGCGTGCACCATGAGCGCGAGCAACATCGGCAACGAATACGATCTGATCGCGTAGGCCAACGACGTCACTATGGCGCCTCGGTAATCAATCCGACGCTCATCGCACCGGCGCGCTGCAGCGCCGTCATGACCTCGACCACTCGACCATAGTCCAAGCGATGATCGGCTCGAAGAAACACCGCCACGTCACTGCGGGCGGCGATCACTTTGGCGGCCTGGTGCTCGAGCGCATCGATTGTGACGCGACTTCCCTCTTCGCTCGGTCCGAGATTGACGTAGAGGGCACCATCGGCCTTCATCGATACGATCAACGGGTCCTCGAGCTGCGCCTGGTCCACCGGTTCCGAGTCCACCTTCGGCAGCGCAACCTCCACGCCCTGTGTGAAGAGCGGCGCAGTCACCATGAAGATCACCAGCAGCACCAGCATCACGTCGATGTAGGGCACCACATTGATCTCGGACATGGGTTTGCGACGCGCGGTTCTATACACCAAGACAAATTACCCCGCTGGATTGGTACTGGTCTTTGTGGGCGTGCGGCTGCGTTGACCGTGGGTCGCCCGATGCAGGATGCTGGAGAATTCGTCGGCGAACGTGTCGTACCGATTCATCAATGCGTCGACTTTCGAGGCGAAGCGGTTGTAGCCGATGACGGCAGGAATAGCGGCAAAGAGTCCCATGGCGGTGGCAATGAGCGCCTCGGAGATACCCGGCGCAACCGTCGCCAACGTCGCCTGGCTCACGCTCGCCAGATTGCGAAACGAATGCATGATTCCCCACACCGTGCCGAACAAACCCACATACGGACTCGTCGAGCCGACAGTGGCGAGAAAAGAAAGATGTCGTGACAGGTTTTCCTCCTCGCGGGCAAGCGCCACACGCATGGCACGTTGCACGCCTTGCATCACCGCATCACCATCCGTTCCCCCCTGCGCCGTGAGGCGCTGATATTCCTTGAAACCGGCAACGAACACCGTCTCGATACCGGTAAGGCCAGCCTCTCTGCGACTCTCGACCTCGGCGTAGATCGAGCGAAGGTCGGTTCCCGACCAGAAGAACTCCTCGAAAGCATCGATGGAACCCTGGATTCGAGCGAGCTGAATCCAGCGCTGAAAGATGATCAGCCAGGACGCCAACGAAGCGGCGGCGAGCATCAGCATCACGAGCTGCACGACCACCGTCGCATTGACGACGAGCTCCCACAATGACAACTGCTCAGACACGGTGTCGTTTCTCAGCGCTCAAGGGGTATCTCGTGTTGGGGACTCTCGGGTCTCTCGATCCCGAAGTGTCTATAGGCTTTTTTCGTCGCCACTCGCCCGCGTGGCGTTCGCATGACGAATCCCTGCTGAATGAGGAACGGTTCCAGCACGTCTTCAATGGTGTCACGCTCCTCGTTGATGGCGGCTGCAAGACTCTCCACACCCGTTGGGCCGCCATCGAACTTCTCCAACAATGTAAGCAGGAGCCGTCGATCCATGCTGTCGAATCCTTCGTCATCCACGCTCAGAAGCTCCAGCCCCCGATCCGCAACCGCACGGGTGATGTGACCATCGCCTCGCACCTGGGCAAAGTCTCGCACCCTTCGAAGCAGTCGATTCGCAACGCGTGGTGTGCCACGCGAGCGCCCCGCAATCTCGAGCGCCCCTGCGTCGTCGAGTGCAACGCCGATCACCCGCGCCGTGCGCAAGAGAATCTGGGTGAGGTCGCTGACGTTGTAGAAGTCCAGCCGTTGCACGATTCCGAAACGATCGCGCAGCGGCGAGGTGAGAAGTCCCGCGCGAGTGGTTGCACCGACCAGTGTGAAGCGCGGCAACTCGAGCTTGATCGAGCGCGCCGCGGGACCCTCGCCGATCATGATGTCGATCTGATAGTCCTCCATCGCCGGATAGAGAATTTCTTCCACCACCGGGCTCAGGCGATGAATTTCGTCGATGAACAGAACGTCACGCGGTTCGAGATTGGTCAGTATCGCTGCCAGATCCCCCGCCCTCTCGAGCACCGGTCCCGCGGTCGCCTTGATCGCCACACCCATCTCGTTGGCGATGATGTGTGCGAAGGTGGTCTTGCCGAGGCCTGGCGGACCGAAAAACAGCGTGTGGTCGAGGGCTTCATCTCGACCGCGCGCCGCTTCGATGAATACTTCCATCTGTTCTTTGACTTCGCCCTGGCCGATATATTCCGAGAGCTTTGCCGGACGGATAGCGCGCTCCATGTCCACCTCGGTGGACTCGATCACATGCGGTGTCACCAATCTTCCCGGACCATCGCTCATGTCGTCGACACCATGCTCTGGAGCGCTCGCCGTATCAGGTCTTCGGCAGCGAGACCGTCTTCATATGCGAGGCTCACGGCGCGTGTGGCTTCCTGGGGCCTATAGCCGAGAGCGATCAACCCACTCACGGCTTCTCGTTGGGCGTCCTGGTGGACCGTCGTTGCCTCGCCGGGAATCATTCGAGCGGGTGCCGTCGCGAATGCGCCGAGTCGATCCCGGATCTCGACGAGCAGACGCTCCGCCGTCTTCTTGCCGACCCCGGAAATCCGCGTGAGGGTCAGTGCGTCATCGTTGCCGACTGCGCGAACGAGCTCGGCGACGCTCATCCCGGATAAAACGGCGAGCGCTACCTTCGGCCCAATGCCACTCACCCTGATCAGGATCCTGAAGAGCTCTCGTTCCTCGCGCGCAAGGAAACCGAAGAGCGTGAGCGAATCCTCGCGCACTACCTGATGGGTAAAGAGCATGCAATTCGCACCTCGAGGGCCGAGCATGGCAACCGCGCCCGTGGTCAGCTCGACCTCGTAGCCGACCCCCGCCACGTCGAGCAGCAACACGTTGCCCGACACTTCCGCCACCGTGCCACTCAAGCGTCCAATCATGGGTACAATCCGGCGATGCGGCGCTCGCTTTCCCGCGTGTGTATGTGACAGATGGCAATGGCAAGCGCATCGGCGGCATCGGATGGGGGCACACTCGTGAGGCCGAGCAACGCACGCACCATGTGTTGAATCTGAGCTTTGCTGGCGGAGCCCGTTCCGGTGACCGCTTGCTTGACCGAGCGCGCCGCATACTCCGACACCGCGAGGCCCCGGTGCACCCCGGCGAGGATTGCAACACCCCTCGCCTGGCCGAGCTTCAACGCGGAAGCGGCGCTGCGCGCGACGAACACCTGCTCGATCGCCATCTCCTGGGGTCGGTGACGATTGATGACCTCCAAGAGGCCATCGTAGATAGCGGCCAGACGACCGGGGAGCTCACCATCACCCCCCTTGATCAATCCGCTCTCAACGAGCTGCTGGCTACGGTCGACACAGCGAATCACGCCATAGCCAGTGATTCGAGAACCCGGATCGACACCCAGCACCAGCCCGGATGGTTCTGCCATGGACTGACGAGACCGAAGAAAGTTCCGCGGATACTACCGCAATCGCAACCCGAAAACCGATGAAATCAGCCGACCTTCTCCAGAACTTCGTCGGGAATGTCTGCATTACTGTACACATTCTGGACGTCGTCCAGGTCCTCGAGTGCGTCCAGAAGACGCAACACTTTCTCCGCCGTATCGGCGTCGCACTCACTATAGGTGGAGGGCACCATGACGAGCTCGGCGCTCTCGTGAGTGAGACCGCCCTCGCGCAACGCGTCGACCACGGCGCCGAATTCCTCGGCCGGCGTGATCACGCAGAGTGAACCGTCCTCGTTGTTCTCGATGTCCTCGGCTCCCGCGTCGAGCGCCAGCTCCAAGAGCTGATCTTCGTCGCTGACGGCGCCAAAGGTGATCACGCCGCGCTTCGAGAACAGATAGGCCACCGACCCGTCGGTGCCGAGGTTACCCCCGTGCTTGTTGAAAGCATGGCGCACTTCGGCCACGGTCCGATTGCGGTTATCCGTCATGACCTCCACCAGAAATGCCACCCCACTGGGTCCATAACCTTCGTAGGTCAGCTCCTCGACGTTCGCACCTTCCTCCCCGCCCGCGCCGCGGCTGATCGCACGATCGATGGTATCCCTCGGCATGTTCGCGGTCAGCGCGTTGTCGACGGCTGCTCGCAGGCGCGGATTATCTTCCTCCACGCCACCGTGCAGGCGCGCGGCAACCGTGATCTCGCGGATCAGCTTGGTCCAGAGCTTCCCTCGCTTGGCATCCTGACGCGCCTTGCGATGCTTGATGTTGGCCCACTTGCTGTGACCCGCCATTTGATTGGTGCCCTAGTTCCTGTCCGGAAATTGCTATCCCTGGCATTTCCTCCGACGCTGCGGCGAAGCAAGTTCGCCTACGCTCCCATTTTCCTTGCTTTTCCTGCAGCTAG
>JAPULC010000021.1 GCA_027295305.1 Gammaproteobacteria bacterium | reverse complement strand
CCCGAAACGCCGGATCGTCCATCAATGTGGCATTGCCGCGCTTGACGCTCGTCGCCTGCTCTTTCAGACGCTCCAGAGCCACCAGCGAGCGGGAGATTCCGGCCAGACCTGTACGCTCGTGCTGAAGCAGGCCCTTGGCGTAGGTCCAACCCTTGCCTTCCTCGCCTACGCGATTTTCCGCCGGCACTTTCACGTCGGTGAGGTACACCATGTTGACGGTGTGAGACCCGCCCAGGGTGATGATGGGCTTGACCTCGATGCCGGGAGTCTTCATTTCGATCAGCAGGAACGTGATGCCTTCCTGCTTGACCCCGGTGCTCGAGGTGCGCGTCAGGCAGAAGATCCACTCGGCCATCTGGGCCATTGTGGTCCACATCTTGGTCCCATTGACCATGTAGTGCTTGCCGTCAGCCGTGAGCTCGGCCTTGGTTTTCAGAGAGGCCAGATCCGAACCCGCCCCGGGCTCGGAATAGCCCTGGCACCAGTTGACGCTGCGCTCCCGGATGGGGGGAATGAAACGCTCCTGCTGCTCCTTCGAGGCGTAATTCATGAGAATCGGGGCCAGCATGCCGATGCCGAAGGGCATGTCGAAGGGCAGGTTGGCAGTGGCGGTCTCCTTCTCCCAGATATAGTGCTGGGTAGGGGTCCAGCCGGGTCCGCCGAATTCCGCGGGCCAGCGGGGCACGTCCCAGCCACCCTTGGCGGCCGCCTTCTTGAACCAGTCTTTGCGCCAGACCATGTAGTCTTCGCCGGGCTTGTGGGTGCTGGTCTTCAGGAAGTCGCGCACTTCCTGCTGAAATTCGAGATCTTCTTTGGCGAGTTCGATGTCCACACGTGCCTCCAGGCATTGGATCGTGCCGAGGATAGATTAACGTATCTCAGGCCCTTAAACTAGAACGATGTTCTAGTTTAAGCAGTTGCCCCATGCGCAGACGGGCGTCGACCTATGCCGCCACCCCGGCCAAGCGCCAGGAAATTCTCGATGCGGCCCTCGCGTGCTTCACGGAGCATGGCATCGAGGCCACGACCATCGGGCAGATCCGCGCTGTCGCGGGGTGCAGCATCGGGAGCCTCTACCATCACTTCAAGAGCAAGGAAGGGTTGTGGCGGGCACTGTTCATAGAGGGGATCTCTGCGCTCAACGCCGATCTCCTGGGGCAGCTCGAGACCTGCCGCACGGCGGAGGAAGGGGTGCGCACCGTGGTGAACCAATACTGCGAGTGGGTCAGCGCACACCCCGATCTCGCCCGCTTCCTGGTCCATTCCCGCGACATCATCGTCTCGCCGGAGGCAAAGCGCGAGCTGCGCCAGATTCACAGGGAACATCTGCGGCAGGTGTTCGTATGGTTCGTGCCGTACGTGCAGTCGGGGGACATGAAGCAGTTGCCAGCAGATACCTATGTACCGATCATCAGCGGACCCATTCAGGATTACGCCGGTCAGTGGCTCTCGGGTCAGTTATCGACACCGCCGTCCGAGGTCAAGGACATCTTTGCCGATGCCGCCTGGAATGGCGTCCAGGGCGTGGAGGAGAAACACGATGACGATCGCGACCGACGAGCATCCTAAGAAGCACATCGAGGTGCTCGGCCGACAGATGGCCTATGTCGAGATGGGCACCGGGGCGCCCATCGTGTTCCTGCACGGCAATCCCACGTCGTCATATCTCTGGCGCAACATCATGCCGACTGTCCAGGGGCTCGGCCGCTGCATCGCGCCGGATCTGATCGGCATGGGGGACTCGGACAAGCTCGATGACTCCGGTCCCGAACGCTACACGTTCGTCGAGCATCGCGAATATCTCGACGGGTTTCTCGATGCCGTGGAAGCCAATACGAATGTGGTGTTCGTGATCCACGACTGGGGCAGTGCACTGGGCTTCGACTGGGCCAATCGTCATCGCGATGGGGTGCGCGGCCTCTGCTACATGGAAGCCATCGTGCGTTCGATGTCGTGGGAAGAGTGGCCGGAAGGGGCGCGCGGTGTGTTCGAAGGATTCCGCTCCGAGGCCGGAGAAGACATGGTGCTGAAGCGAAATCTCTTCGTGGAGCGCGTGCTGCCTGGCTCGGTGTTGCGTGGACTCACCGACGAGGAGATGGCGGTCTATCGGCGCCCGTTTGCGAATGAAGGGGAAGATCGTCGGCCGACGCTCACGTGGCCGCGGCAGATCCCAGTCGGTGGAGAACCGCGTGATGTGATCGAGATCGTCTCTTCCTATGGCGAATGGCTTTCCGACAGCGACATTCCCAAGCTCTTCGTGAACGCAGAACCCGGCGCGATTCTGACAGGCGGCCAGAGGGAGTTCTGCCGCGGCTGGAAGAACCAGACCGAGGTCACCGTCAGGGGCTCGCATTTCATTCAGGAAGACTCTCCCGACGAGATCGGCGAGGCGCTTGCCACGTGGTTACAGACTCTCCCGTAGGAGAGAATCCGCAGCCCGCCTGGTGCTTTCTCCGCCCCGACGAGTGCTCTGATGTGAAAAAGTTGCAGGCGGGCCGCGTGTTCACCCTCGCGTTGCCGGGCCGCGTGCCAAGAGCCCCGCCACCACGAGGACCAAACCAGCGATGGTTGCGCGATGGATGTCTTCACCCACAACGTAGTGGATCAGCAGCAACGACAGGAACGGTGACAGAAATATCAGTTGACTCACACGCGCCGCATTGGCCGCAAGCTTGAGTGCATTCAACCAGAGCAAGAAGGTGAGCCCCATCTCGAACAGTCCCACCCACGCAATACCCGCGAACGCCGGCCAGGAAAACTCGGGTAGGCCGGAAGTAAAAATGCAGACGATCACCACCCAGGGCGTCCCGAGAAGGAAGTTCAGGAAGAGTGCCTCCGCGGGCTCGCGTTCGTCACGCGTGGAGTAGATCCAATAGAGCGCCCACAAGAGAGTGCTCCCCAATGCCAGCACGATGCCCAGCAGATCGTACGAAAGTGTTTCGAATGCAAATCCGCGGGTGCTGATCACCACGACGCCCGCATAGCTCACGAGCATGGCGATGACCTCCCGCAGCGTCAGGCGCTGCCCGAGCAGTGGCACCGCCAGCAGCGACATCGTGATGGCCCAGGTGTAGTTCAGGGGCTGTGCCACCTGAGCGGGCAGACGATCGTATGCTTCGAACAAGACGATGTAGTACATGAACGGATTGAGCGCGCCGAGTAGCGCGGAGCGCCGCCAATGTTGGCGGCCGACCGTGAGTGCGCCGAGGAGACGTCCGTTGATGAGCAGCCAGAGCCCAAGAAAGGCGAGGGAGACGAGGCTCGCGCCGAGCACCAGCTGAATGGGATCGAGCCACGCCAGCGTGAGCTTGAACGCCGTCGCGACGGTGGACCACAGCAACACGGTGGCGCATGCATAGGCGTAAGCGCGGAAAGTGGCATCCATTTGTGCGCGCGTGCTCGATTTGGCAACCTGTGGTCTTCGATTCCGCAGGAAACGCATCTTGTTATCAAGTAAGGGTTTGAATATCACCGAGGGGCTCAAGGAGCGCGTGGCCGAGCATCTGCGTGCGTTCGAGGTCCAGCGGCGAACCGATGCCTCGCTACGAAGGGCCGCGGTGGCGCTGACTTTGGTTGACGAGGCCGGGGGGGCGGACCTGCCCGGCATGCCCGAGCACGGTGTCGCGAGCACCCGCGCGGCGCTGGTGCTGACCCGTCGATCGACGGACCTTCGCGATCATCCAGGCCAGTGGGCACTGCCCGGCGGCGCTCTGGACGAAGGCGAGGAACCGGAGGATACGGCGCTGCGCGAGCTCTACGAGGAAGTGGGTCTCCAATCGGATCGTTCCAGCGTGCTCGGTCATCTGGACGACTTCGTCACGCGTTCGGGGTTCGTCATCACACCGGTGGTGGTGTGGGGGGGCCCAAACGTGACCCTTGCGCCAAATCCCGAGGAGGTTGCTTCGATTCACCGCATACCGGTTCAGGAGTTCCTTCGTGACGACGCGCCGCTCCTGGAGGAGATCCCCGAAAGCGAGCAGCCGGTGTTACGCATGCCGGTAGGCGATAGCTGGATCGCAGCACCCACCGCTGCGATTCTCTACCAGTTTCGCGAAGTCGCATTGCTTGGTCGCGAGACACGCGTCGCGCATTTCGAGCAGCCGCTGTTTGCCTGGCGTTGACGATGCCAGTTCCCGACCTCGACGATCCCCACGAGCTTTCCCCTGAGTGCGTGAAGGGGTTTGGCCGCGATGGCCACACCCTCGTGCGCGGACTGATGAGCATGGATGAGGTGTCCGAGTGGCGACCCGTCATCGAGCGTGCGGCATTGAAATATCGTTCGGACGAGCGCCCCCTCGAAGAACGAGGCACCTACGGCAAGGCATTCATCCAATCGATGAATCTGTGGCTTCGAGATCCCGGCGTCGCGGGATTTTCCCTGGCACGCCGATTTGCACGTGTGGCCGCTGAGCTCATGGGTGTCGACGGCGTGCGCATGTATCACGATCAGGCGTTGTTCAAAGAGCCGGGAGGAGGGTTCACGCCTTGGCATCAGGATCGAACCTATTGGCCTCTCGATACGCCCCACACGATCACCATGTGGATGGCCCTGGTAGAGGTTCCCGAGGAAGTCGGCAGCATGCACTTCGTGTCGGGCAGCCACGCGATGGGAGATCTCGGGACCCCTGGAATAGGCGATCATTCGCAGGCTCACTTCGCGTCTCTGATCGACGAACGGGGACTCGCGACGCAGACCTACGGTGCTATCGCCGCGGGGGATGCGACGTTTCACGCCGGCTGGACGCTCCACTCGGCGGGAGCGAATCTCACCGCGCAGATGCGCAGCGTCATGACAGTCATCTACTACGCGGACGGCACGAGAGTCGCGCCCATTCGATACGAGGCTCAGGCCCACGATCTGAAGCGCTGGCTCGCTGGATGTGCGCCAGGAGATCTGGCAGCCGGCCCAGACAACCCCGTGTTGTACGCGGCGAGTGATGACGCATAATGCCTCGGCTGGGTTGCCCGACGAATCCAGCGTGTCAGGCGTCAATGCGCCCTTGAAAACGAAGGAGAAAAGAAATGGCTGTGCAGGAAGGCGACAAGATCCCCGTTGCAGAAGTGTTCGTAATGAGCGAAGAAGGGCGTCCGGAGAAGACGTCCACCGAAGAGCTCTTTGCAGGTAAGAAAGTCGTGCTCTTCGCCGTGCCCGGCGCATTCACGCCCACGTGCTCCAACACCCATCTTCCCGGCTTCGTGGTGAACGCCGACGCCATCAAAGCGAAGGGGGTGGACAGCATCATCTGTCTGGCAGTGAACGATGCGTTCGTCATGCATTCATGGGGCAAGGATAGGAATGCCGAGGAGCTCATCATGGTCGGGGACGGCAACGCGGCATTCACGAAGGCCATGGGTCTCGAGATGGACGGTAGCGGCTTCGGACTGGGGATGCGCTCCCAGCGTTACGCTTTGGTGGCCGAGGACGGCGTGATCACCAAGCTCAGCCTCGAGGCGCCGGGTAAGTTCGAAGTCTCGAGCGCCGAGGCGATTCTCGAGGCTTTGTGAGGAACGTGCTGAGCATCCGGATCAATTGGTGAAGGCTTGCCACGGGAACCCTCGTGCCTGCGGCGAGGGTCCCTCGTTGATACTCGAATGAGACTCGACGAAAGATGAACGAAGAAGTCATCGATCGCCGAGATGATCTCGTGATTCGAAGAGGCATTCTCGAACCCGGCGAGACCACCGCGTGGCACACCGATCCCTGCCATCGGTTTGCCACGCGGGGGTCTCGCCGGGTTCGAGAATGCCTCTTCGAATCCGGCGAGACCACCGCGTGGCACACCGATCCCTGCCATCGGTTTTCCGTCATCGTG
>JAPULC010000209.1 GCA_027295305.1 Gammaproteobacteria bacterium | reverse complement strand
AAAGTGCCAGAATAAACACACGCTCGCGCATCATTGCCAAATGAGGCCCAGGATTCGTCCCGGTACACCGCCGAAGGAGATCCCCGACACGATCACATTCGTGTCGAGGCCTTCATCGGCCCTTCCGCGCCCGGTGACAGCTGCCGCAACATCGGACCTCCTCAGCCCGAGTTTACGCGCCTGTCCGCGAGCATCTGCCATTAGCTCCTCGAGCTGGCTCATGGAAGGGGTTCGAGCCGCCGGATCAAATCGAGCTGCGATCAAACGTCACCCACAAACTTGGGCACGACGTAAGGCCCTTCGGGAATGATGGCAACGGTCGGGTCACCCGTCTCTGTGACGCTGGCGGCGACTGCGGACTCGATGGAATCTGCAATGTGCACACCCGTCAGTTGGCGATCGGCTGCGCTCAACCCACGCGTATACAGATGAATGTTCGACCGACGCATGGGTTTGATCTGCATCTCGGTCTGCCACTCGTCGATGTCGGCATACGCCTTCGTGAGGAGATCGGCGAGGAATGCCTCCGGCCCGTGCTCGAGCAGTCTTGCCTGGGCATCGCGGAATTCACTCGAGCCCAGGCCTTCCGAACAATCCGATGCGACGATCAGATTCGACCCCGCGTCCAGGATGTCCATTGGGGTGACCATCGCCTTGACCGTCTGGTAGTAGGTTCTATCGAGCGGATATCCCGCGGATGATGTCACCAGCGTCTTGAAGCGCCGATCCACGGCAACGGTGCACGTGTCTGCCGCGAATGCGACTGCTTGAAGATGACTCTCGACTACCTCGCCGAAGTTGACGTACGCGAGCCGTCTGTTTTCGTCGATGACGGTGTTGAGCGCATAGGCGCTCCCCAGCATGCCCATGATCTCAAGCTGTTCCTCGTGGAGGGGATTGCCTGACAGATTGCATTGCACCGCAAGGGGATCTTCCATGAACCGCGCACTGTGCAAGGTGCGAATGGTGTCCTCGTGGGCGACGCCGGGTGCGATGACCTTGCGGCCGCCAGAATACCCTGCCATAAAGTGCGGCTCGACCAAGCCGGTCGCAATGCGCAGCTCGGCATCGACAAAACGTCGATTGAGTTTGACCGGCGTGCCCCGGCTCGTGCGCCCCAGGTCCACGTGGGCATCGATGTCTCGCGCGAGGTGATTGGCGACGGTCACCGTCTCCAACACCCAGGGATCCCCCACGACCTTTGCCAACTCCTCACCTTCGTTCGGTCGATGCAAACCCGTCGCCACCAGCACGGTAATGCCGCTCGCCGGTATCCCTGCTTGGAGCAACGTTCGAATCATCGGCTGCAGGAACAGATGATTTGGCACGGGGCGGGTAATGTCGCAGATGAGAATGCACGCGCTACGCTTGCCGCGTGCCAGCTCGCCGAGGGGCGCACAAGAATTCGGGTGAGCGAGCGCGTCATGAACCGCGCGCACCTCATCCCTGAGCACGGCCATTGGCTGCTTGCGAATAACGCGCACATCCAATTCGTCGGGAAGCTCGACCACCAAGCCTTCCCGGCCATATTCGAGCTCTACCTTCACGCTGGGCCTCTCATCGACGCATCGACTTACTCGACCAGTTCCAGAGTCGTCCCGTCCGGATCTTTGAAGCAGACAAAACGTGATGCCGGTTGATCTTCGATCCTGACGGTGGCCGGTTCCGAGAGGAACTCTACGCCATGTGATTTGAGAAAAGCGACATCTGAATCAAGGTCATCGGTAGCCAGGGCAACCCGCGCGATGCCCAGATGGTATAGATGCGGGTAAGGCGGCTCGTTGTCGCTGGGGTCTTGCCATTCAAGCAGATCGATCATCAAAGGCATCTTCGCGTTTCGCAGAATCAGCAGTGCGCCTTTCACCGTGTACGGCGACATACCGACGGCTGCGGCTACCTCGGCTGTATTGTGTGCGGGCACGTCGATTGCTCGTTGGAACCCCAGCAGTTCATAGAACTTCAAAGAACGATCAAAGTCGCTGCAGTTGATGTTGACATGCACAAACCCGGTCACGCTCATCGTGACATCTGCCCGATGGTGGCGCCAATGTCGATCACCAATTCAGCCCCATTGATGTGCTTGGATTCCTCGGACACGAGGAATTCGGCGGCATGTCTGAGTAGTACCATTTTGGTACCTGACGACTCCCCGCTACGCAATGGCCGACGCGATAGCCTCGTCCCAGCCTGTAACACCCATTGAGTGAAAGACGCGCTTCGCCTCGTCCGCTGCATTCACCGCGGCATCCTGATTGCCGCGCCGGCCCTCGAGGACGCTCCTTTCGATCAGGAGCATCGGATACAGCGCGTGGGTTCCCGTCGGCTCAATCAGCGCGATGGCCTCGTCGATCTGCTTCTCCAGCTCATCGGGTGGAACGAGATCATCCGCCATGCGCAGAACGCGTGCACGAAAGTATGCGGCCAAGACCATCGGCAACATCAGATCGTTGGCGAGGCAGGCGTCCAATCCCGAGCGTGCGAGCGCCAACGCGCGTTCGTGGTCGCCGACGCCGGCGCGCGAGAGCGCTTCCTGCGAGTCCAGCAACAATTCCCACTCACGCGCTGCGCTGTTCGCGTCGATCACCGCGTGCGCCTCTGCAACGAAGCGATTGGTGTCGTGCCAACGACCGTCGATGTTGTTCGCCAACGCGTTGGACATAAGCGCGTACACGCGCATCCACGGCGACCCGAAACGCTCGGCGACCTCGAGGCTGCGCGCGGCGAATCGACGGCCCCGCTCCGCGTCGCCCAATGTGAAGCAAGTCCAGACGCCATCCGCCCACAACTGTGTGGTGTCCGTCGAGCGGTTGGAGCGTTCGGACAGTGATTGCACGTGCTGGTGCAGCTCGAGCGCTTCGACCGGTCGTCCAATGAAACCCAACCCTACGGCGCGAAGGGAAAGTGCTTCGAGGTAGGGCCGCCAGCCCAGAACTTCGATGTCGGCGGCGTGGTCGCCGGCGCCGATCGCCGACAGGTCATCCGTCACCGCGATCCCCTCTCCGATGGGCTGTCTCCAGAGGAGTGCTCGCGTGACCGTTTGACGGCCGAGGAGCTGGGTCGGAAGGTCCTCGATGGCATCGGCGATCTCGATCGCTCGGCGCCCGTGCTCGAGTGCACCCGCCCAGTCCGCCTGTCCGGTTTTACTCCAGGCGTGAATGGCCTCGAGATGCCCCTCGGCTTGCCGATCGCCCACCGCGCCTGCGAGCGTCATTGCCTCGCTGAATACCTCGTCCGACTCGGCCGGGTCGCCTCCGCCCTTCCCGAGCATGTTGATCAGCTCCGGATACGCATCGAGGAGCAACGTGTTGCGCTCTGTCGATTCGGGAAGCGAGCTCAGGTGTTCGCGTGCGTCCATCCAGTGGCGCTTGGCTGCGACCGGGTCGCTCGAGCTAACCCAGTGGGCCGCACGCATGCTCCACTTACCCGCAAGCAGCTTGTCGTTCGCCTCAGTCCAATGATGTGCCAGGATCCCGGCGTACTCGTCGAGGCGGGCCTCGTTGGCGGCTTCAATCGCCATGGCGACGGACGCGTGACGTTCCCGACGCGCGTCGCTGAGCTGCGCGTTGAGCGCAACCTCATGCGTGAGCGGATGTTTGAACGCGTATTCAGCAACCGGATAGATGCTGCGTTCGTGGACGAGCTCTGCATCGATCAGTGCCGACAACACCGTTTCGAACTCGGCGCTCGATGTCCCCATGGCGCTCTCGAGAATGGGCTTGGGGAAGTCCTTGCCGATCACGGCCGCGGTATAGAGTGTTTGTTTTTCGGCCTCGCCCAAGCGGTCGATCCTGGCGGAGAGCACCGCGCGCACGGTGGTGGGAACGTCCACCGAATCGATGGGTGTCACGAGCTCGTATGCGCTTCTCGAGCCGACGAGGTGGCTGGCGTCGATCATCGATAGAACGATCTCTTCGGCGAAAAAGGGATTGCCGCCCGAGCGTTCACCAACGAGCGTGGACAGATCGACCACGCTCGGGTGGTTGCCAAGCCAATCTCGGACGAGCTCTGCGAGCGCGTCGGGCCCAAGCGGCGCAACCGGGAGCTGCAACACCCATGACTTGCGGGTCCAATCCGCCGTGTACTCGGGGCGATAGTTCACGAGGAGGAAGGTTCGCGTCGCGCTGACGGCCTCGACGATCTGGGCGAGAAACAGATCGCTGCCGGGATCGATCCAGTGGAGATCGTCGACGAGCAGCACAATCGGCTCCGCTTCGGAGCGTAACTGGATCAAGCGCCTGATGAATGCGAAGAGCTTGCTTTGTCGGACCTCTGCCTCCAGCGGCAGGGCCTCGGCATTGGGATCGGCGACCCCCAGAAATTCCAGAACCAACGCGCGGTCGTCTGCAAACGCATCGTCCAGCAGTGCCAGTGCGCCGGCGATTTTCTGGCGCGCTTCGGCCGGCTTGTCGTTCTCGGTGATGCCGAAGAGATTGCGTAGAAGCTCGAGCAGCGGGAGATAGGGAATCGTGCGGCCATGCGCAGGGCAATGGGCCTCGAACACCGCGAGTCCCTGGGCGCGGCATCGCTCGACGAACTCCATGCACAGACGGCTTTTGCCGACGCCCGGCTCGCCGACCACACACGCCACCCGCCCTGCGCCGCCGACTGCTTGGTCGAGCGCCGAGTGCAGGGTCCCGAGCTCGTCGGCACGACCGACGAAGCGCGAAAGCCCGCGTGAGCGCGAGGTATCCATGCGCGTGCGGTGCGTGCCGAGGCCTTCCAGCACGAACACCTCCACCGGATCCTGCACGCCTTTTACGCGCGTCGGCCCAAGTGAACGCAGTCCGAAGAAACCGCTGACGAGCTTCTGGGTGGCATTCGACAATGCGATACCGTCGGCGGGTGCGAGTTGCTCCATGCGCTGCGCCAGCCCGACCGTGAAGCCCTGGGCGGTGTAATCCATGCGCAGGTCATCGCCGATGGCGCCCACCACCACTTCGCCCGAGTTGAGACCGATGCGAAAGGCGAAGTTGACGCCGGGGTCCACCCGCAACGCATCGGCATATGCGCGCAGCTTCTCCGCGAGGTGCAGCGCCGCGTAGCATGCGCGTTGCGCGTGGTCCTCGTGGGCGAGGGGCGCGCCGAACAGGGCCATGATGCCGTCACCCGTGTATTGGTTGACTGTGCCTTCGAATCGATGAATGCCTTCGTTCAGGATCTCGAAGAAGCCGTCGAGGAGCCGATGCCACTGCTCCGCGTCGAGATCCTCGGCAAGCGCCATCGAGCCTTTCACGTCGGCAAAGAGCACGGTCACCTGCTTGCGCTCGCCCTCCAGCGCACTCTTCGAACGCAGAATCTTCTCGGCGAGGTGCTTCGGGGTATAGGCTGCGGGCACGCGTTCGCGCGTGGACGTCACGGTCTTTTGCTCGGGTTCAGCGCCGGCCCAGCGCAGCGTGGCACCGTCGCGCACGGCCAGCTGCTGAACGTCGGTGAGCTCCTCGATCAGCTCTTCGAGCTGCTCGTCGTCCAGATCGAACTCACGCCTGAGGCCGC